>SKOF01000185.1 GCA_007120155.1 Thioalkalivibrio sp.
CGGCGGGCCGGCCAAGGCGGCGGTGGTGGCCTCCGGGCTGACCGGCGTGGTTTCGGGATCCTCCATCGCCAACACGGTCACCACCGGCACGTTCACCGTGCCCCTGATGAAACGGGTGGGCCTGTCCGGGGAGAAGGCAGGCGCCATCGAAGTCGCCAGCTCCGTCAACGGCCAGTTGATGCCGCCGGTGATGGGGGCGGCGGCATTTCTCATGGTGGAGTACGTGGGCATCCCCTACGTGGAGGTCATCAAGCACGCCTTCCTGCCCGCGGTGATCGCCTATGTCGCCCTGCTTTATATCGTTCATCTGGAGGCCCTCAAGATGGGGCTCGAGGGCCTGCCCCGCGTACGGCAGGTCTCGATCTGGCACCGCATGCTGGGTTTCGGCCTGACCGTATCGGGCCTGCTGGTGCTGGCAGGTCTGGTGTATTACGGCCTGGGTTGGATTCAGGCCGTGGCCGGACCGTATTCCGTCTGGATCATCGCCGTGCTGGTGCTGGCCGCCTACCTGCTGCTGCTCTGGATCGCCAGCCGGGTCGCGGACACGCACATGGTGGACGAAACGCACCTGGTACTTCCCGAACCCGGGCCCACCATACGCAGCGGGCTGCATTTTCTCCTGCCGGTGGTGGTGCTGATCTGGTGCCTGGTGGTGGAACGCCTCTCCCCGGGCCTGTCCGCCTTCTGGGCGGTGATGTTCATGTTCTTCATTCTGCTCACGCAGCGGCCGCTCACAGCTCTTTTCCGGGGCACGCACGATTACGCGCACGCGCTGTTGCGCGGCCTGAAGGACCTGGGCGACGGCCTCACCCAGGGCGCCCGCAACATGGTGGGCATCGGTGTGGCCACCGCGGCGGCGGGCATCATCGTCGGCACCGTGGCCATGACCGGCATCGGGCTGGTGATGACGGACCTGGTCGAACTGCTCTCCGGCGGCAACCTGCTGCTCATGCTGCTGCTCACCGCGCTGATCTGCCTGGTGCTGGGCCTGGGCCTGCCCACCACTGCCAACTACATCATCGTGGCCACGCTCATGGCCCCCGTGATCGTCGACCTGGCCGCCCAGAACAACCTCCTGATCCCGCTCATCGCCGCCCACCTGTTCGTTTTCTATTTCGGCATCATGGCCGACGTCACGCCGCCGGTGGGCCTGGCATCCTTCGCGGCGGCCGCCGTGGCCCGCGCCGACCCCATCCGCACCGGCGTGCAGGCCTTCTGGTACAGCCTGCGTACCGTGGCCCTGCCGTTCTTCTTCGTGTTCAACACCCAGTTGCTGCTCATCGGCATTACCGGCGCCTGGCAACTGACACTCACCGTTTTCGGGGCCCTCGCCGGCATGCTGGTGTTCGCGGCTGCCACCCAGGGTTACATGCTGACCCGCAATCGCATGGCGGAAACGGCGCTGCTTCTGCTGGTCGCGTTCACCCTGTTCGTGCCCGGATTCTGGATGGACCGGTTCCACCCCGAACTGGAGACGGTTGATCCACAGCGCCTGGAGTCGCTGGCCGAAGCCACGCCCGCGGGCGGTCACCTGCGCCTGCTCGTGGAAGGCATGGACGCCGACGGCAGGGACGTCTCCAGGGCCGTCATGCTGCCCATGGGGGATGCCGGCCCGGGGGGTGAACGCCTGACCCGGGCGGGACTCGGCACCATGGTCCTGGGCGATCAGGTGAGTGTGAGTTTCGTGACGTTCGGCAGCCCGGCGGAACGACTGCGTATCGAGAGCAGCTGGCAGATCACCGGCGTCATGATCCCCGCCGACCGCCCCGCGCCGGAGTGGTTCTATCTGCCGGCCCTTGCCGTGCTGTCGATCATTGTCGGCCTGCAGCGACGACGACTGAGCAATGTCTAGGCGTATCGTACGAAGGGCATGCCACAGAGGGCCAGATGTTTCGAAGCGAGCATCCTCTTGCACGCCTCTGTCGGATTCATTGCATCCGGGGGCTTTCCGCACTGCCGTATCCTCTGTGCCCTCTGTGACAATGTGATCCTTGTATCCGCTTCTCGCCAGTCCCATGCGGTACATGCTTTTTTTCTTTGTCGCGGTCTCTGCTACAGTTTCTCCTAACCCAATCGCCCGGCCCCGAACGAATGCATCCACGCATCCCGATTACCGTCACACTGCTGATCCTCGCGCTCGCCCAGACCGCCGCCGCCCAGACCCGCACCGTCGGACCGGAACTGGAGGTCTATTTCAAGCGCGAGATCAGCGACTGGCGCCCGCAGGGCGCCGGCAAAGTGGAGACCCGGATCAACCGCGTGGGCGTACTTGTCCGCGATCACGTAGCCGAAGGTCTCTGGATCGGTCTGCACGGCGGGTACCTGGGCCTCACCCAGAGCGGCAATCCCGCGACCCGGGGAATGAATCTGACCGGCTGGCACCTGGGCACCTCGGCGCGCTGGCGCTTTCTGCACGCGGAGAACCTGTCCGTGAGCCTGCTCGGCCAGTACACGTACAACGAGGCCGATGACGCGGTCGGCGGGCAGAACACCGCCTATGACTGGCACGAGTACGGGGCCGGGCTGGAGACTGCCGTGCGCCTCGACAGGGTGCGGTTACGCCTGGGCATCGACTACACGGCCGTGGACGGCGACGAACGGACCCGCGGCCTCATCCGGGACACCCGAAGCATTTCCGAGGACGAAGCGATCAGCGCCCGGGCCGCCCTTGACCTCCTGGTGGACGCAACAGGACGCATCACCTTCCAGGTGGAGGCCGGCGGCCGCCGTGGCGCGGGCATCTGGTTCGCACGCCAGTTCTGAGCCGTGGGGTCGTGTGCGGAGCGCAGCGGCGACAAGGGCCGTATATGGACCGTACCGGTGCCGTGCATCGGGGCGTGTCGCCCCGGAGCGGCGGCTCGTCGTATCATATAGTGATGAGTGGACGGATTATCCAGCGTCTGGAGAAGAATGCCCTGGGCCGGGATTTCGCTGTCGGGGATCTTCACGGCATGTTCAGTCACCTTGAACGCGCCTTGGAAGCGCTGGATTTCGATCCGGAACGGGACCGCCTGCTGTCGGTGGGAGACCTGATCGACCGGGGCCCCGAATCCCACCGTGCCCTCGAATTCCTGGACAGGCCGTGGTTCTTCTCCGTCCAGGGCAATCACGAACGCCTGTTGATGGATTCGGCGGACGATCCCGACATGGCCTCCACCTGGGTGGCCCTGAACGGGGGAGAATGGTGGCGTGATGTGGCCCGGGAAGAGCAGGAACAGTTTCGGCGCCGTATCGGGCAGTTGCCGTACCTGCTGGAGGTCGACACCGACATGGGCAGGGTGGGCATCGTGCATGCGGACATCCCCCTGGAACTGAACTGGCAGGATTTCACCGAGAAACTGGGCACCGACAAGCGCCTGCGCGATTATGCCGTGTGGTCCCGAAAACGGATCAACCGCTCCGGAAACGGCAGCAAAATCCCGCCGGTGGAAGGGATTGATCTGGTCATCATGGGGCACACGCCGCTGCAGGAGGCGGTACACGCCGCCAACATCTACTATCTGGATACAGGCGCCGCCTATACCGACGTGCTGGCCGACGCCAAGTTGAGCATCCTCCAGATTCAGCCCGTGCGCACGCTGAGTGCATTCTTCACCGGCGCCGGCGCGACAAGCGACTGACGGCCGTACAGACGGTCCGTCCCGCCGCCCGGCGGCCAACTTTGTCTTGCGGCTCGTTTTGTGCTTGACTGACGGCCCAATGAACCCGCAAACCGATCCCCGATGAACGCACCCCAGGACGCCTCCGAAACCCTGTGCGAACAGGTGCGTGAGGCCAGGACCCGAAACAGCAGACTGCACATCCGCGCAAGCGGCAGTAAGGATTTCCTGAGCGACGGCGCCACAGGCGACCTGGAGTCGCTGGAGGTCCGGAGCCATCGCGGCGTGGTCAACTACGAACCAAGCGAACTGGTGATCACCGCCCGTTGCGGCACGCCCATTGCCGAGATTCACGACACCCTCGCCGCCCAGGGTCAGATGCTTCCCTTCGAGCCGCCGGCCTTCGGCCCGCACGCCACCCTGGGCGGCGTGGTCAGCGCGGGCCTGTCCGGGCCCCGTCGTCCCTACTCGGGATCCGTGCGTGACGCGGTTCTGGGCGTTCGCCTGCTCACGGGCCGGGGCGAATGCCTGCAGTTCGGCGGCCAGGTGATGAAGAATGTTGCCGGCTATGATGTCTCCCGCCTGGTGGCCGGCGCCTGGGGCACACTCGGCGTTCTGCTGGATATCTCCCTGCGGGTGACACCGATACCGGTCCGTTCCCTGATCCTTGAGCAGGCCGTGAGTGCCGAACGGGCACTGAGGTTATTCGGCGAATGGGCCCGCCAACCGCTGCCTGTCACCGCCGCGTGCCACCTGGACGGCACCCTCTACGTGCGCCTGAGCGGCGGACCCTCCGCTATCGAAGAAGCAGCCCGCATCGTGGGTGGCCGGGCGTCGGCCGGGGGCGACCGCTTCTGGGAGGCGATCCGGGAACATACACACCCCTTTTTCGCCACAGACACGCCCCTGTGGCGGCTGAGCGTACCCCCCGCCGCGCCGCCTCTCGATCTGCCCGGAGACTGTCTGCTGGACTGGGGCGGGGCACAGCGATGGGTGGTCAGCGATGCCCCGGCGGCAAAGGTTCGCGCCATGGCCGAAAGCGCCGGCGGTCATGCCACCCTGTTCCGCCATGCGACGCCAGGCGTTCCCCGGTTTCATCCCCTGCCGCCCGCGCTGTCCGCGCTCCAGGGCCGCGTGCGTGCGGCCCTGGACCCGGACGGTCTGTTCAATCCCGATCACCCCATCGGAGCCTGCTGACCATGGAAACGCATCTGGCGGACTCTATCCGGGACACGGACCGGGGCCGGGAGGCCGAGCGCATTCTGCGGGCCTGTGTCCATTGCGGTTTCTGCAATGCCACCTGCCCCACCTACCAGGTGCGCGGCGATGAGCTGGACGGACCCCGGGGCCGAATCTACCTCATCAAACAGGTGCTGGAGGGGGCTGAACCCAGCCGCGCCACCCAGCGCCACCTGGACCGCTGCCTCACCTGCCTGAACTGCATGACCACCTGCCCCTCGGGTGTGGACTACCGGCATCTGGTGGATATCGGCCGCTCCGAGGTGGACAAGCGCGTAGGCCGCGGCCCGCTGGAACGCATTGAACGCCTGCTCCTGCGCATGGTACTGCCCTACCGGCGCCGCTTCGCGGTGGCCCTGGGGCTGGGACGATGGTTCAGGCCCCTGCTGCCGGGACGCCTGGCGGACAAGATTCCTGCCGTAATGTCGCAGCCGGGTACCTGGCCCCCGGCACGGCACGACCGGCGCATGCTCCTGCCGACCGGGTGTGTGCAGGGCGTGTTGACGCCCAACGTGGATGCGGCCGCCGCCCGGCTCCTGGACGGGCTCGGCATCACGCTCGAGCGGGTCCCGGACGGCTGCTGCGGGGCCCTGGATCATCACCTGGGCGCCGAGGAGGCCGCGCGCGCGCGAGCCCGGCGCAATATCGACGTCTGGTGGCCCAGGATCCAGTCCGGCGCCGAGGGTATCCTCATCACCGCCAGCGGTTGCGGGGTACACGTGCGGGACTACGGACACCTGTTGCGTGATGACCCGGACTATGGCGACAAGGCGGCCGCCCTGATGGACAAGATTCGCGACCCCTGTGAGATCGTCGATGCCGCGGCCGTCGAGCGCCTGGGTCTCAACGCCGGAGAGCGGCCTGTCGCCTTCCATCCCCCTTGCACCCTGCAACACGGCATGCGCCTGCGCGAGAAGACCGAGGCAGCATTGCGCGCCGCCGGATTCCGCCTCCTGCCCGTGAAGGACTCACATCTGTGCTGCGGTTCGGCGGGCACCTATGCGCTGCTGCAGCCGGCACTGTCCACGGAACTCAAGCACCGCAAGCTGCGTGCCCTGGAACAGGACAAACCGGAAGTGATCGCCACAGCCAATGTGGGCTGCCAGACCCACCTGGCCACCCAGGCCAGTGTGCCCGTCGTGCACTGGGTGGAACTGCTGGATCAATTGAGCGCGCGTTGAGGCGGTTCGGCCTTTGCCAGAGGCGGAATGCGAAGCGGGCGCCGCGCACGTGGCGGACTTGTCGGCGGGTCGACGCACTCTCTATACTTCCACCCCCGACGAATTCAATCAGGTATTTTTCAACCCAAGCTCAGGTGAACCCATGACTGCCAAGTCCTTCCATCCCCCTGTCCGCACCCTCATGGGCCCCGGCCCCTCCGACGTGAATCCCCGCGTGCTGGCTGCCATGGCCCGTCCCACCATCGGGCATCTGGACCCCGTATTTGTGGACATGATGGACGAGATGAAGGGCCTTCTGCAGTATGCCTTTCAGACAGAGAACCAACTGACCCTGCCCGTCTCCGCCCCCGGTTCGGCCGGCATGGAGATGTGCTTCGTCAACCTGGTGGAGCCGGGCGACACCGTGGTGGTGTGCATCAACGGCGTGTTCGGCGGGCGCATGAAGGAGAACGTGGAACGCTGCGGCGCCACCGCGGTGGTGGTGGAGGACGAATGGGGCAAGCCGGTGGACCCCGGGAAACTCGAGGACGCGCTCAAGGTGCATCCCGAGGCCGGCATCGTCGCCTTCGTGCATGCGGAGACCTCCACGGGCGCCTGCTCCGATGCGAAGGCGCTCACCGAGATCGCTCACCGCCACGACTGCCTGGTGATCGTGGACAGCGTCACCGGTCTGGGCGGCGTGGAGCTGCGCGTGGACGACTGGGGCATCGACGCCATCTACTCCGGCAGCCAGAAATGCCTGTCCTGCACCCCCGGGCTGTCGCCCGTGAGCTTCAGCGAACGGGCCGTGGCACGCATCAAGGGGCGCAGTCACAAGGTTCAGAGCTGGTTTCTGGACCTCAACCTGGTGATGGGTTACTGGGGCAGCGGAAACAAGCGCGCCTATCACCACACCGCGCCCATCAACGCCCTCTACGCCCTGCACGAATCCCTGGTGATCCTGCAGGAGGAAGGGCTGGAGAACGCCTGGGCCCGGCACCGTGCCCACCATGAGGCGCTCAAGGCCGGACTCGAATCCATGGGCCTGGAACTCATCGTCCCCCGTGATTCCCGCCTGCCCCAGCTCAACGCCGTCAGCGTGCCGGCGGGTGTGGACGAAGCGGCCGTGCGCAAGGCCCTACTGGACGACTACGGCCTGGAGATCGGCGCGGGCCTCGGGCCGCTGGCCGGCAAGGTGTGGCGCATCGGGCTCATGGGTTTCGGCGCCAACCGCAAGAACGTCCTCCTGTGCCTGAGTGCATTGGAGAGCACACTGGCCGGTCAGGGAGCCGATGTTCGCGCAGGAGGTGCCGTGGAGGCCGCCATGGCCGTCTACGGGGCATAAGAGCGCTTTTGGACAATGTCATCGGGGGTGGTGACGGGCCCCGCTGCTGATCGGCTTCGAAGGGACGCCCGTGACCCGTGAATCCCTGGAACGTCACCAGATCTGGATCTACCTGGGTGCCATCGCAGGGGGGCTTGGCACCGGCGCGATGACGCCTGGTGTCATGGAGGACGCCGACCGGCTGCTGTGGCCCGTGCTGGGTTTGCTGCTTTTCACCACGTTTACCCGGATTCCAATGCGGGCGCTGGGCAAAGCCGCCGGGGACCTCCGTTTCAATGCCACGCTGCTCGGCGGCAATTTTGTCCTGGTTCCCGCCGTGGTCTGGGTGCTGGTGCAGGCGCTGCCCGACGATCCCGTCATCCGGATGGCCGTGGCGGCGGTGCTCCTGGTGCCCTGCACGGACTGGTTCATCACCTTCACACACCTGGGCGGCGGCGATGGCGCCCGTGCCATTGCCGCCTCGCCCCTCCTGTTGCTGGGCCAGTTTCTGCTGTTGTCGGTCTACCTGGTGATGTTCTTCGATGGCGGTCGGATGATCGAGGCGGGCCTGGAGACACGGCGGATCCTGGGCGCGTTCGTAGGCCTGATCGTCATCCCTCTGATCATGGCGGGCCTGCTACAGTACTGGGCGGGGCGCCGCCCCCGGCGCAGCGAGGTGCTGGTCGGGCTCGCATGGCTTCCCGTACCGCTCCTGACCGTGGTCGTGTTCCTCGTGGCAGTCACCCAGGTCCAGGTGGTGATCCACTGGCTGCCGGTCATGGGTCATGTGACGGCGGTATTCATCGCGTATCTGGTGGTTGCGGCGCTGGCAGGTCGCCTGCTGACCCGCATGGCGAATTTGCCCACCAGTGCCGGACGCACACTGGTGTTCAGTCTGGGCACGCGCAACTCCTTCGTCGTGCTTCCGCTGGCCCTCGCCCTGCCCGTCGGCTGGGAGGCCGCCGTGGTGGTGATCGTGCTCCAGACCCTGGTGGAACTGCTGGGCATGACCGCCTACCTGCGCTGGGTCCCGGGCCGGCTGCTGCCGGACCGGTCGCATACCTCGTAGATCCAGCCGGACCATACCGGTCCAGCCGGCCACGCGAACCCCGGTGGACACGACACTAGGAACCGGTCAGGCGGTCCGCGCAGAGCGTGTTGATATACGCACCGAAATCATCCCGGAGCTCCGGGTGCTTCAGGGCATATTCCACCGTTGCCTGCAGATAGCCCAGCTTGCTGCCGCAGTCGAAGCGCTTGCCCTTGAAACGATGGGCGAGGACCTGCTCCTCCTTCAGCAGCGCGGCGATGGCGTCGGTCAGCTGGATCTCGCCGCCGGCACCCTTGCCCGTCGTCTCAAGCAGATCGAAGATCCGGGGGGTGAGGATGTAACGGCCCACCACCGCCATGTTGGACGGGGCGTCCCTGGGATCCGGCTTCTCGACGATGGCCTTGACGGCCCAGAGATCCGGTTCGATGTCTTCCGGGGTCACCACGCCGTACTTGTGGGTCTCGTCGGGAGGCACCTCTTCCACGCCCAGTACGCTGCACCCGAACCGGTCGTAGATATCCACCATCTGTTTCAGGGCACCGCCACTGCCCTGGCCATCGATCAGATCATCCGCCAGGATCACCGCAAACGGATCTTCACCCACGACCGGCCGGGCACACCCCACTGCGTGGCCCAGCCCCAGCGCCTCCGCCTGGCGGATGTATACGCAGGAAACATGCGCCGGAAGGATGTCTCGCACCAGATCCAGCACCTTCTCCTTGCCCCGCTGCTCCATCTCGGTTTCCAGCTCGTAGGCCTTGTCAAAATGATCCGTGATGGAACGCTTGGTCCGGCCGGTGATGAACACCAGCACGTCGACCCCTGCGGCCACTGCTTCCTCCGCCGCATACTGGATCAAGGGCTTGTCCACCACCGGAAGCATCTCCTTGGGGCTGGCCTTGGTGGCGGGCAGAAAACGGGTCCCCATGCCGGCGACCGGGAATACGGCCTTGCGAATCTTCTTGTGCATGATGGATGTGCGGCATCGCCTGTTGAGAACACCCTAACCATAGCACAACGGCCCCGCAGTGAGCGGGGCCGTTGTCTCCCGGAACCGGGGGAATCCCGGCCGGGTTCGCATCACTCCAGGGCGATGCGGTCGACGTTCTCTTCGATGGTCTTTTCCCCGATTCCGCGCACCTGCATCAGTTCATGCAGGGAGCGGAACGGCCCGTTGGATTCCCGATGGGCGATGATCGCCTCGGCCCGGCTCGGGCCTATGCCTTTCAACGACGTCAGTGCCTCCACGTCAGCCGTATTCACGTTCACGGGGTCCGCGGAACCGGCCATGGCCGGCACGGAGAACAAGAGGGACAAAACGATGAGTACTGCGGAAAGATATTTCATGACCTATGCCTCCCTGATGGGGTTTCCTTGGCGTTCCATGGTCGTCACACCGGCCTGATCCTCACATCCGTGACGGGCCGGGGACGCAGAAAGATTACCAAAAGTCAGATGGAATGCAAACCCGCCCCGCCGATCTCCTCGTTCATGGCTGCCAGCACGGCCATGGGATTCTCGGCTTTGGTGATGGGACGACCCACCACCAGGTAGCTCGCGCCGTTGCGCACGGCCTCGCCCGGGGTCATGACCCGCCGCTGGTCGTCCTGTACGGCACTTCGCGGCCGGATACCGGGGGTCACCAACAGGAACTTCTCGCCGTAACGACGCCTGAGCATCTGGGCCTCGTTGGCGGAACACACGACGCCGTCCAGCCCACTGGCATGAGCCAGTCCCGCCAGCGCCTCCGCCAGCCGGCCCACGTCCTTGGAACAGCCCAGTTCATCCAGGTCCCGGTCATCCATGGAGGTCAGCACGGTCACCGCAATGAGGCGGGGTTGATGACGCTCCCCGTTGATCGCCTCGCGGGCCGCGTCGAGCATCCGGCCACCGCCCGCGGCATGCACGTTGACCATCCATACCCCAAGGCGCGCAGCCGCACGGCAGGCGGAAGCCACCGTGTTGGGGATGTCGTGGAACTTGAGATCAAGGAATACTTCAAAGCCGAGCTGCTGAAGCCGCTCCACCAGCGACGGCCCGGCACTGACAAACAATTCGAAACCCACCTTGAGGCGGCAGGCACGCGGATCCAGGTCCCTCACGAACGACAGCGCGCCGTCACCATCCGGGAAATCCAGGGCAACGATGATCTTGGGTTCCGGCACGGCATCGGACATGGGTTCTTCCTGGTCAGTGGCTCAAGGTGGTCTGCGGTCGTTCCGTATGCAGTTCGCGGGGCTTGATCGTGCTCCATTGATGGCACCCGGGGCAATGCCATAGGTGTGCGCGCAGGCTGAACCCGCAGTTCACGCACTGATGGATGGGCCGTTGCTGCAGGTGATTGTCGATCACCTGGGACGCGCGATTGAGCACCTCCGCCGCTTGCGCATCCGTCACCCGGCCGGACCATGACCGCAGAAAAACCTCCAGGACCGGCAACGCGACATTGTCACGTGTCAGCGCCTGATTCAGCAGGTCATCCATTTCCGCCTGCCGGCCCTGGTCGCGAAGGGTATCCAGCCGGGCCAGCAGGATAGCCAGCGAACCGTCCTGCTCACGGAACTGCGCCAGGAAGCGTTCGTACCCGGGCACATCGTTGAGGCGCATGTACACGCCCCGCACACGATCCAGAACCAGGGAGGCAAAGTCCGGATGCTGGTTCGCCACCTGGCCGTAATGCTTGAGGGCGCCCTTGTCGTCGCCTTCCTTCACCGCGAGATCACCCAGAAGGATACTGGCCCGCACGGAATCCCTTTCGTTGGCCAGCGCGCGGCGTGCGTTCTGGGCCGCTTTCACGGGATCCCCGGAACGGGCCGCCTGCTCACCAAGCTCACAGTAGTAATGGGCGATTCGGGTGCTTTGAGGTTCACGGGTGTGGCCTCTCAGGCGTTCAGCGGCCCAGATAGCCCGCTCCCATTCCTTCTCCTGCTCGTAGAGATCCCGCAGGCGCGCATAACCCTCGGCACTCTGAAAACCGGTATTGATGAGTTCCCGGAACAGGCCCTCCGCCCGGTCGAGCACGCCAGCCCGCATGTAATCCCGGCCCAGTTCCATGAGCGCGTTGGCACGCTGCCGAGGCTCCAGATTCGGCCGTGCGATGAGGTTCTGATGAATCCGAATGGCGCGATCCACCTCCCCGCGACGACGGAACAGACTGCCCAGAATGAGATGGGTCTCCACGGTGTCCGCGTCCACGTCCACCATTTCGATGAACACTTCCAGGGCCCGGTCGGACTGCTCGTTGAGCAGAAAATTCAGACCCTTGATGTAGTCTTCCGACAGCGTGCCACGGGATGTGCGCCGAGGCTTCCTGCCGCTTCGGCGGGCGGCGATCCAGCCCGAGGCGGCTGCTAAGGGAAGAAGCAGCCAGAGCAGCTCGGTCATGGTCAATAATGATCCTTGATGGGAATTCTGCGGAGCTTGGAAAGCTCGTCTTCAGCGAGCCGGACGCGCTTGTGGAGTTGCCGATTGGCGCGCACGTGACGCAGCATCAGCCCCACACAGGCGAACGCCCCCAGGATGGCGCCGATCAGCAGACTGGAGAAGATCACCACGGACAGCGGCATGTCCAGATGTACCGCGTACAGATTGACGGGCACGGACCCCGAATTGAGCAACGTGAAACTGGCGCCGGCCAGGACTGCCAGAATCACAACAATCAGCATGATCAGCTTTCGCAAAGCGGTGACCTCATCCTGCCGCGGGGAACCGGTCAGGCCTGCGCGGCCGGTTCACGGGTATTGACCCGCTCGCGGAGCTCCTTGCCGGGCTTGAAGTGGGGCACGTACTTGCCAGGGAGAGAAACGGTCTCGCCGGTCTTGGGATTGCGACCCACGCGAGGCGGCCGGAAATGGAGGGAGAAACTGCCGAAGCCCCGTATCTCGATACGATCTCCGGTCGCCAACGCCTGGCTCATGTGCTCAAGCATGGTCTTGACGGAAAGCTCGACATCCTTGTAGGCCAGATGACTCTGCTTCCTGGCAAGTACATCAATCAGTTCCGACTTGGTCATGACAGCAGCTCCAAATGGCTCCAACGCAAAACCGCGTGCCTTAACGAGGCCAGACAGCCCGATTGCGGCGACCCGATCAGTATCGCCTCGCGGCCTGACTGACAGAAACCGGCCGCGCACACGGCGCGGCCGGCCCTACCGGTCTTACTTGTCCTGCTTGCCACCCATCTGTTCCTTGAGCAGATCCCCGAGCGACGTCGTGGCGCTGCCGGCACCGCTGTAATCCTGCAATGCCTCGGCCTCTTCCTCGTAGTCCTTGGCCTTGATGGACAGGGTCACCGTGCGGTTCTTACGATCCACGCCCATGAACTTAGCCTCGACCTTGTCACCCACGTTCAGGACGCTGCGGGCGTCCTCGACGCGGTCACGGGACAGCTCGGAGGCCCGCAGAACACCGTCGACACTGTCGGCCAGCTCCACGATGGCGGCCTTGGCGTCCACTTCCTTGACCACACCCGTGACGATGGTGCCCTTGGCGTGTTCGGCGACGAAGTTGGAGAAGGGATCCTTGTCCAGCTGCTTGATGCCCAGGGAGATGCGTTCGCGCTCCGGATCCACGGACAGCACAACGGCTTCGATCTCGTCGCCCTTCTTGTAATTGCGCACGGCCTCCTCGCCTTCCATGTTCCAGGAAAGGTCGGACAGGTGCACCAGGCCGTCGATGCCGCCGTCCAGGCCCACGAAGATGCCGAAGTCGGTGATGGACTTGATGACACCGGAGACCTTCTCGCCGCGGTTGTGGGTGGCGGCGAACTCGTCCCAAGGGTTGGCCTGGCACTGTTTCATGCCCAGGGAGATGCGGCGGCGTTCCTCGTCGATGTCGAGGATCATCACCTCCACCTCGTCGCCCACGGCGACCATCTTGTTGGGCGCCACGTTCTTGTTGGTCCAGTCCATCTCGGAGACGTGCACCAGGCCTTCCACACCGTCCTCGATCTCCACGAAGCAGCCGTAATCGGTGATGTTGGTGACCTTGCCGAACAGGCGGGCACCCACCGGGTAACGGCGGGTGATGTTCTCCCAGGGATCGTCGCCCAGTTGCTTCAGGCCCAGGGAGACGCGGTTGCGCTCGCGATCGAACTTGAGCACCTTGACCTCGATCTCCTGACCGATATCCACCACTTCGGAGGGGTGCTTGACGCGCTTCCAGGCCATGTCGGTAATATGCAGCAGGCCGTCGATGCCGCCCAGGTCCAGGAACGCACCGTAATCGGTGAGGTTCTTGACGATGCCCTTGAGCACCAGGCCTTCCTGCAGGTTCTCCAGCAGGGCCTCACGTTCGGCGCTGTACTCCTTCTCCACCACTGCACGGCGGGACACGACCACGTTGTTGCGGCGCTGATCCAGCTTGATGAGCTTGAATTCCAGTTCCTTGCCTTCCAGGTAGGCGGTGTCGCGCACGGGGCGCACATCCACCAGCGAGCCGGGCAGGAAGGCCCGGATATCGCCCAGTTCCACGGTAAACCCGCCCTTGACCTTCCCGGAGATCATGCCGGAGATGGTTTCGTCGTTCTCCATGGCGGATTCCAGACGCTCCCACGCCTTGGCGCGCTTGGCCTTCTCCCGCGACAGACGTGTCTCACCGAAGCCGTCCTCCGGACTCTCCAGTGCGACCTCCACCACGTCACCCACCTTGACTTCCATTTCCCCCTTTTCGTTGAGGAACTGGTCGGCGGGGACGACACCTTCGGACTTGAGTCCGGCGTTGATCACCACGACATCGGGCGTCACGTTGATCACGGTGCCATTGATGATGCTGCCTGGCTTCATCTGCGTGAAGGCCATGCTCTCTTCGAACAGTTGCGCGAAACTTTCACTCATGAGTTGTCTGGACCTGAAATTGGGCTTGACGGGTTCCGTTCACAAGCCGGTTGGTTGATGAATGTCATGGCCACGGGCGATCCCGCCCGGACCTTAGTCGGTTAAACCCCGTTCCCGGGCCAGCCGCAACACCTGTTCAAGTACCGATTCGATGTCCATGTGGGTGGAATCCAGCACCACGGCGTCATCGGCCGGCTTCAACGGCGCAACGCTCCGCTCAGCATCGCGGCGGTCGCGTTCGGCAAGCTCCTCTGAAAGGGCGTGAAGATTAGCACTAAGTCCTTGTTCTTTCAACTGCTTATATCGACGCCTGGCGCGTTCCTCGCAGGATGCCGTCAGAAAGACCTTGAGCGGCGCCTCCGTGAACACCACCGTACCCATATCCCGGCCATCCGCCACAAGCCCGGGGGGCTGCCGAAAGCCCCGCTGGCGCTCCAGCAGGGCATCGCGCACGGATTGGTGAGCCGCCACCCGGGAGGCGGCATTGCCCGCCTGCTCGGTGCGAAGTTCGGCGCCCACTGGTGCGCCGTCCAGCAGGACCACGGGATTCCCCGCATCATCCGCCTGAAAGCGGGCATCCAGGCCGGCAGCCAGACCGCTCAGGGCCGCCACATCATCCAGATCCATATCCCTGCGCAAAGCTGCCAGCGCCACCAACCGGTACATGGCGCCGCTGTCCAGCCAGTGCCAGCCCAGGCGTTCCGCCACCAACCGGCTCACGGTCCCCTTGCCGGAGCCACTGGGGCCATCCACCGTGATCACCGGGGCGTTCATGCCGGGTCCCCCTGTGTGATCCCGAGCCCTGCAGCCGCCGCCAGTTCGACGAATCCCGGGAACGACGTATCCACGTTGGCGCAATCAAGGATACGTATGGGTCCTTCTGCACGCAGGGCGCCCATGGCAAAACTCATGGCAATGCGGTGATCCCCGTGGCTGTCCACGGTGGCGCCCCGCAACCGCCCGCCCCGGATGCGAATGCCGTCCGGGGTGGGTTCCGCCTCGATGCCGCAGGCGTCGAGACCGTCCGCCATCACCTGGATGCGATCGCTCTCCTTTACCCGCAGTTCTTCGGCACCGGTCAGCACAGTGTCGCCTTCCGCGCAGGCGGCGGCAATGAACAGCGCGGGAAACTCGTCGATGGCCAGGGGCACCAGTTCCTCGGGGATGCGCACCCCCCGAAGTGGCGCGCCACCGATCACCCGCAGATCGGCCACCGGTTCACCCCCCGCCTCTCGCGGATTCTCCACATGGATCTCCGCCCCCATGAGCCGCAGGATGTCGACCACCCCCACCCGGGTGGGATTCATGCCCACGTGCTCCAGGGTGATCTCCGATCCCGGGGAGATGCAGGCGCCCACCAGGAAGAACGCCGCCGAGGAGATATCCGCCGGGACATCGATGCCGGTGGCGGTGAGCGTTCCGCCCCCCTGGATGCACACCGTGCCGTCATCCCGGATCACCGGATAGCCGAACCCCGTGAGCATGCGCTCCGTGTGATCGCGCGTCGGTGCCGGTTCCGTCACACAGGTGGTTCCGCGAGCATACAGCCCCGCCAGCAGGAGGCTCGATTTCACCTGGGCGCTGGCGACGGGCATGGCGAACTCGATCCCCTGCAGTGTGCGGCCGCCACGGATGTGCAGCGGCGGTGTACCGTTCGCGCTGGTTTCGATGTGTGCACCCATTGCGGTCAGCGGTTCCGTGACCCGGCGCATGGGGCGGCGGGTCAGGGAGGCATCACCCACCAGCGTGGTGTCGAAGGCCTGGCCGGACAACAGCCCCGCCATCAGGCGCATGGAGGTGCCCGAGTTGCCCACATCCAGGGGGCCGGCCGGTGCCCTGAGACCGTGCAGGCCGGCGCCGCGGATCACCACCCTGCCCGCCTCCGGCCCCTCGATCTCCACGCCCATGGCCCGGAAGGCGGCCAGCGTGGCCATGCAGTCCTCGCCGTTCAGGAACCCGGTCACCTCCGTGGTCCCCTCCGCCAGGGAACCCAGCATGATGCAGCGGTGGGAGATGGACTTGTCTCCCGGCACCCGGATTCGCCCGGTCAGTTGGCCGCCGGGTTGTACGTCGAATTCAATTTCCTGTGCTTGTGGCATTGGCTATGGATTTCCGGAAACTGATACTGGATCGCCGCAGAGATGCGGAGACGCAGAGAAAATGGAACTTGATTACCCTGAATTGGAGGCCCGGCAACGTGCCAACCCCGCCCTGCTCCTTTCCATGTTGAACGATCTCTGCAACTGCGCGTCTCTGTGCCGTCTCCAACTCGTTGTGGTCAATGGCAGAAACGGTCACGGGCCGCCTTGGCCCGGCGGAAGATCTCCAGGAGCAGATCTCCGTCGCCGTGCTTCACGGCCTCGGTGATGCCGTCCAGGTCCTCGCGGTAGTGCTTCATGACCTCGAGGATGGCCTCGCTGTTGGCAAGGCAGATGTCGCGCCACATGACCGGATCGCTGGACGCGATACGGGTGAAATCACGGAAACCGCCCGCGGCGTAGCGGAAGATCTCCTCGCTTTCGCCCATGCGCGCAAGACTGTCCACCAGTCCGAAAGCCAGCAGATGAGGCAGGTGGCTGGTGGCGGCCAGTACCTCGTCGTGATGGGTCACCGACATCTCCTCCACCACCGCACCGGCCGCCTGCCACATGGCACGCACCTTGTCGAGGGCATCCTTGCGGGTTGTCTCGAGCGGCGTGAGTATCACCCGCCGGTCCTGAAAGAGTTCCGGGAACGCGGCATCCACCCCGCTCTGTTCGGTGCCGGCGATGGGGTGGCCCGGGACGAAGCCCGACGGCGCAACTCCGAAAGCGGCGCTCACCGCATGCACCACACTCGCCTTGGCGCTGCCGACGTCGGTAAGCACCGCATCGACCGGCAAGGCATCGCGGATGCTCGTGCATACCGGTCCCATGGCGCCCAGCGGCACCGCCAGCAGGACCATGTCGGCATCCCTGACGGCCTCCACGGCATCCAGGCTGTAACTGTCGATCACGCCCCGTTCCACTGCCCGCGCCAGATGCTGTTCGGAACGGGAACAACCCACCACCTCGCGGCAATGGCCGCCCCGGCGCAGTGCCAGGGCCAGGGAGCCGCCGATCAGGCCCACGCCGAAGATGCAGAGTCTACGGATCAAGAGACCAGCACCTTGTCCAGGGCGTCGATAAAACGCCGGTTCTCATGCTCCCGGCCCACCGTGACGCGCAGATGGTTGGGGAGGCCGTACCCGGCAATGGGACGCACGATCACCCCTTCGCGCAACAGGGCATCATAGACCGCAGCCGCCTCGCGCCCCACGTCGATGGACAGGAAATTACCCACCGACGGTATGAATCCGAGTCCCCGCTGCCCGCAGGCGGCGGTCAGTTGGTGCAGGCCCTCGCGGTTGACCTGTACGCTCCGGTGCACGTGATCGGTATCGTCCAGCGCCGCAAGCGCGGCCGCCTGGGCGAGACTGTTGGTATTGAAGGGCTGGCGCACCCGGTTGAGGATGTCCGCCACGGCCTCGCCGGACACCCCGTATCCGATGCGCAACCCTGCGAGCCCGTGGATCTTCGAGAACGTGCGGGTCACGATCAGGTTGGGGAATGCATCCAGCCAGCGGGTGGCATCCGGGTAACCGTCTGCCACCACGTACTCGAAATACGCCTCGTCCATGACCACCAGGGTATCGTCCGGCACGCGCTTCAGGAATGCGTGCACCGAGGCCTCGTCCAGCCACGTGCCGGTGGGATTGTTGGGATTGGCCACGAACACCACCCGCGTATCCCCGTCGATGAGCGCCGCCATGGCGTCCAGATCATGGCCCCAGGGCATGGCGTGATCGCGTCCGTTGGCCGCTGCCACCCGCGCCTCGGCGCCCACCGCCTGCACCACGATCGGGTAGACCGCAAAGGCATGCGCGCTGAATACCGCATTGCGCCCCGGACCCAGGTAGGCGCGCGCAATCAGTTCAAGGATTTCATTGGAGCCATTGCCCAGGGTGATGCGCGTGGCGTCCATGTTCAGATACCCGGCCAGGCGTCGCTTAAGGACGAAGCCGTTACCGTCCGGGTAGAGAGACACGCCTGACAATTGCGTCCGTACTGCGTCCAGCGCACGGGCGCTGGGCCCCAGCGGATTCTCGTTGGAAGCGAGCTTGATGCTCTCCCGAATCCCCAGCTCACGCTCCAGCTCGTCGATGGGCTTGCCGGGCTGGTACGGTGTCAGATTCTGCACCCCGGTCAGCGCCAGGGCCCGATAATCACAACTCATGGAACGTGTCCGTTGTCAGTGGTCAGTGGTCCGTCGCAGGGGTCCGGTCTTTACAACTGACGACCGACCACTGACAACGGACGGCTCTTAGAGTACCGCGCGCGGATAGGATCCCAGGACCTTGACCAGGTCCGCCTCCTTGCGCACCGCCTCGATGGCCTTTCTCACCTTGTCGTCGTTCTCGTGGCCTTCCACATCGATGAAGAACACGTAATCCCAGTTCACGCAATGGGAAGGACGGGATTCGATGCGCGTCAGGCTGACGTCGGCGCGGGCAAATGGTTCCAGCAGACGGAACAGCGAGCCCGGGCGGTTGCTGGTTGAAAGCAGCAGGGAGGTCTTGTCCTGGCCGGACGGCCCGCTGGCGTTCGGGCCGATCACCAGAAAGCGGGTGGTGTTGTCCGGGGAATCCTCGATATTGGCATTGATCGTATGCAGCCCATAGCGTTCCGCCGCCGCCTCGCTGGCGATGGCCGCGACACCCTTCTCCTGGGCCGCACGCCTGGCCGCGGCCGCGTTGCTGCTCACCGGAATCCGCTCGGCCTGGGGGAGGTTCGCATCCAGCCACTCGCGGCACTGGGCCAGGGATTGCTGATGGGAATACACCCGCTCGATCCGGATTCGCTCCATGGGTTCGGCGGCCAGCAGCTGATGATGGATGCGAAGGGCCACCTCGCCGCAGATGCTCAGCGGCGACTGCATGAACCGATCCAGTGTGTGAGTCACCACGCCTTCCGCGGAATTCTCCACCGGCACTACCCCGTAGTGTGCGGCACCGGACTCCACCTCGCGAAAGACCTCGTCGATGGCGCCGAGCGGCACGGTGGTTACCGAATGACCGAAGTGCTTGAGCGCCGCGGCTTGGGTGAACGTGCCTTCCGGTCCGAGAAAGGCCACCTTGAGGGGCTCTTCCAGGGCGAGGCAGGCGGACATGATCTCCCGGAACAGTCTCCCCATCTCTTCGTCATCCAGCGGGCCCGGGTTCATCTCCTGAATCCGGCGCAGGATCCGGGCCTCCCGATCCGGTCGATAGAACTCGGCCCGGGGATCACCGGCGCGCTTGACCCCGGCCACCGCCTGTGCGCAACGGGCACGCTCGCTGATGAGCTTCACCAACTGCTCATCCAGGGCATCGATACGCGCCCGGATGGTTTCCAGTGAATCCTGTCCGCTCATGAGTCTCTACAACACCCGCACTCGCAGTACGCCGTCGATAGCGTTCAGCTCCCTTGCCGCATCTTCGGTGATCTCGCCTTCCACGTCCATGATGCTGTAGGCGATGGTACCCCGTGACTCGTTCACCATGTGCACGATGTTCAGTCCGGCCTTGCCCAGGATATGAGACATCTGCCCCACCATGTCCGGCATGTTGCGGTTGACCACCGTCACGCGCAGGTCCCCCGCACGCGGCAGATAGACCTCCGGCAGGTTGACGGAATTGCGCACGTTGCCGTTCTCCAGGTACTCGCGAAGCTGCTCGGCCACGATCACGGCGCAATTCTCCTCCGCCTCGCGGGTGGAGGCACCCAGGTGCGGCAGCGCCACCACCTTCGGATGGGCCATCAGCAGGGGGCTCGGGAAATCACAGATATAGGCGTGCAATCTGCCGGTATCGAGTGCCCGGCAGGCGGCCTCATCATCGACGATCCCCGAGCGGGCGAAATTTAGCAGCACCGCCCCCGGCTTCATGCGCTCAAGGCGGTCGGCGTTGATCATGTTGCGGGTAGCGTCCACCAGGGGCACGTGGAAGGTGACGAAATCCGCCCGGGACAGAAGTTCATCCACATTGGAGGCGTGCTGCACTTCGGAGGAGAGTTGCCAGGCGCGCCGCACGGTGATCTTCGGATCATAGCCGATCACCTGCATGCCCAGTGCCCGCGCGGCATTGGCGATCTGCACGCCGATGGCACCGAGCCCGATCACGCCCAGGGTGCGCCCCGGAAGCTCGAAGCCCACAAATTTCTTCTTGCCGGCCTCCATCTGCTGTTCGAGATCCGCCGCCGACGCATCCAGGCCGCGGGTGTAGTCCCAGGCCCCGCACAGATTGCGCGCAGCGATCAGCATACCCGCCACCACCAGCTCCTTGACCGCGTTGGCATTTGCTCCCGGTGCATTGAATACCGCCACGCCCCGCTCGCTCAGTTCCGCCACCGGGATGTTGTTTACACCGGCACCGGCCCGCCCCACGGCCTTGAGTTCATCGGGCAGCTTCATGGAATGCATATTGTGGGAACGCACCAGGATTGCATCCGGGTGGGTCAGCTCCGACGCAATCTCGTAATGGTCCCGGGGGAAGCAGTCGAGCCCCTTCACGGAGATGTTGTTCAGGGTCAGAATCTTGTACATGGTCAGTGCGCCTTGAAATTCTTGTTGGCCACAGAGGTCACAGAGATAGGAACATTAACCGATTTACTTTGCGCCTTCGTGGCCCTGCGAGAGAAATGCTCCCTCCAGCCTGGGAACAGGGCTGTCGCCAAGGCGCAAAGAAGAAGACCGTCAATGCTTGTTTCTCTGTGACCTCTGTGGCAGAAATTCCTTAACCTTTACGTTGTTCGAATTCCGCCATGAAGTCCACCAGCGCGCTCACGCCAGCCTCGGGCATGGCGTTATAGATGCTGGCGCGCATGCCGCCCACGGAGCGATGGCCCTTGAGTGTGGTCAGGCCCAGGGCCGCGGCTTCCTTCAAGAACTCGGCGTCCAGCTCGGGATTGGCGAGGGTGAAGGGTACGTTCATCCACGAACGGCAGGCCGGATCCACTGGATTGCTGTAGAAATCAGAGCCGTCGATGGCGGCGTAGAGCTTCTCCGCCTTGCGCCGGTTGATCCGCGCCATGGCCTCGAGACCGCCCATATCCAGCAGCCACTTGAACACCAGCCCCGCCAGATACCAGCCGTAGGTGGGCGGCGTGTTGTACATGGAGCCGCTTTCCGCGTGGGTCTTGTAGTCGAACATGGTGGGCGTGCCCGATACGGTTTCCCCGATCAGGTCCTCGCGCACGATGGCGATGGTCAGCCCCGCCGGCCCGATATTCTTCTGGGCACCGGCATAGATGACCCCGTAGCGGGACACATCCACCGGACGCGACAGGATGGTCGAGGACATGTCCGCCACCAGGGGCACGTCACCCGTGTCCGGGATCCAGTGAAACTCCACACCGCCGATGGTTTCGTTGGGGGTGTAGTGCAGGTAGGCGGCGTCATCGGCGCACCGCCAGGACTCGAAGGCGGGGATGGCATTGAAACCGCTGTCCTCACCCGTCGCCACCACATTCACGTCAGCGAACCTGCGGGCCTCGGCAATGGCCTTCCTGGACCAGGCTCCCGTATTGACGTAATCGACGCGCGTTCTGCCGCGCAGCAGGTTCATGGGCACCATGGCGAACTGGGCCGACGCGCCGCCCTGCAGGAACAGGACCTTGTAATTGTCGGGGATACCCATCAGCACGCGCAGGTCGCGCTCGGCGGATTCGGCGATGGACATGAAGGCTTTGCCCCGGTGACTCATCTCCATGACAGACATGCCGGTACCGTTCCAGTCCAACATCTCGTCCCTGGCCTGCTCGAGCACCGGCTCGGGCAACATGGCGGGACCTGCACTGAAATTGAACACGCGTGTCATGGGGGCCTCGATTTGTTGTTCACTGTGGTTGTCTGGAAATCCGTCAGGTTTGCAGGGTTGCTGGCCCGGTGCAGGTTGGGGTGAGTGCAGCGAACCCCAACCTGCGGGCTACAGGTATCAGGCCTCTTCGCCGCCGGTGTCCTCGACGTCATCTCCACCTTCCTCGTCTTCTTCATCACCCTCGCCGTTGAGGCCGGCCACCCGGGCCAGTTCCACGAGGTGCTCCTCATCGGAGAGACGAATCAGGCGCACGCCCTGGGTGTTGCGGCCCAGCACCGAGATGTCGTCCACGGGGGTGCGAACGAGCGTCCCGCCATCGGTGATGAGCATCACCTCGTCGCCGTCAGCCACCAGCGTGGCACCCACCACGGCACCGTTGCGCCCGCCGGTCTGGATGGCGATCACACCCTGCCCGCCGCGTTTGTGCGCCGGGAAGTCTCCCGGTGGCGTGCGCTTGCCGTAACCGTTCTCGGTGGCCACCAGCACCGTCCCCTCGTCCACGATGATGAGCGAGATCACCCGCTGGCCTTCCGCCATGCGCACACCGCGCACACCGCAGGCCGTACGTCCCATTGCACGCACGTCCTCCTCGTTGAAGCGGATGGCCTTTCCGGCGGAGGTGAGCAGCATCACGTCGCGGGTACCATCGGTCACCGCCACGTCCACCAGCTGATCGCCTTCGCGCAGATCCACGGCGATGATGCCGTTGCTGCGCGGGCGCGAAAAATCCACCAGCGGGGTCTTTTTCACCGTGCCGGAACTGGTGGCCATGAAGACATACAGTTCTTCCTGGTACTCCCGCACCGGCAGGATGGCGTTGATGCGCTCCCCCTCCTCCAGCGGCAGCAGGTTGACGATGGGCTTGCCCCGCGCGGCACGGCTGCCCTGGGGCAGCTCGTAGACCTTGAGCCAGTACGCCTTGCCGCGGCTGGAGAAGCACAGGATGGTGTCGTGGGTGCTGCACACCACCAGGCGGTCGATGAAATCCTCGTCCTTGAAGCTCGTGGCGGACTTGCCCCGCCCGCCGCGCTTCTGGGCCCGGTAGGCACTGACCGGCTGGTACTTGGCGTAGCCGGCGTGAGAAAGCGTGACCACCACGTCTTCCTCGGTGATCAGGTCCTCGAGGGTCAGATCCATGCGGTTCTGGACGATCTCGGTACGCCGTTCGTCACCGAACTGCTCGCGCATCTCCATCAGTTCGTCCCGGATCACCTGCATCAGGCGGTCAGGGCTGCCCAGGATGTCCAGCAGGTCGTCGATCTTCTCGAGGAGATCCTTGTACTCGGTGACCACCTTCTCCTGCTCGAGCCCGGTAAGGCGGTGCAGGCGCAGGTCGAGAATGGCCTGGGCCTGGGCATCCGAAAGATGGTAGCCGTCCTCGTGGATGCCGAAGGCGGCATCCAGGTCCTCGGGTCGGGAGGTGGCTGCGCCGGCGCGGGCCAGCATCTCGTCCACCACACCGGATCTCCAGGCCCGGCCCATCAGGCCGGCCTTGGCCTCGGCCGGGTTCGCCGAGGCCTTGATCAGGGCGATCACCTCGTCGATGTTGGCCAGCGCCACGGCCAGGCCTTCCAGCACGTGGGCGCGTTCACGGGCCTTGCGCAGATCGTGGATGGTGCGCCGGGTGACCACCTCCCGGCGATGGCGCAGGAAGGCCTCCAGCACCTGCTTGAGATCGAGCAGGCGGGGCTGGCCGTCCACCAGCGCCACCATGTTGATGCCGAACACGTTCTGCATCTGGGTGTGCTGGTAGAGGTTGTTGAGGATGACCTCCGGAACCTCGCCGCGCCTGAGTTCGATGACCATGCGCATGCCGTCCTTGTCGGACTCGTCGCGCAGCTCACTGATACCCTCGAGCTTCTTCTCCTTGACCAGCTCGGCGATCTTCTCCAGCAGCCGCGCCTTGTTCACCTGGTAGGGCAGCTCGGTCACCACGATGCTCTGACGGCCCGAACCTTCGTCCGTCTCCACGTGGGAGCGGGCACGCAGATAGATGCGTCCCCGGCCCGTGTGGTAGGCCTCATGGATGCCGGTGGCCCCGTTGATCATCGCCGCGGTGGGGAAATCCGGGCCGGGCAGGTGCTCCATCAGACCCCTGATGCCGATATCCGGGTCTTCGATCAGGGCCACGCAGGCGTCCACCACCTCCCGCAGGTTGTGGGGCGGGATGTTGGTGGCCATGCCCACGGCGATGCCGGCGGAGCCGTTGATCAGCAGGTTGGGCAGGCGCGTGGGGAATACCGAGGGCTCGCTCTCCGAGCCGTCGTAGTTTTCGACGAAGTCCACCGTCTCCTTGTCGATGTCCGCCAGCAGCTGGTGCGCCAGCCTGGCCATGCGCACCTCCGTGTACCGCATGGCCGCCGGCGAATCGCCGTCCACGGATCCGAAGTTGCCCTGGCCGTCCACCAGCATGTAGCGCATGGAAAAGGGCTGGGCCATGCGCACGATGGTGTCGTAGACGGCGGTGTCGCCGTGAGGATGGTATTTGCCGATCACGTCACCCACCACGCGGGCGGACTTCTTGTAGGGCTTGTTCCAGTCGTTGCCCAGCTCCTGCATGGCGTAGAGCACCCGGCGGTGCACGGGCTTGAGCCCGTCCCGGACGTCCGGCAGCGCCCGCCCTATGATCACGCTCATGGCGTAATCCAGGTAGGACTGGCGCATTTCATCTTCCAGATTGACGTGCAGGACTTCTTTGGCGAACTCGGCCATGCCGGGGCACACCCTCATCTATGGGGGATTGGCAAAGGGAAAATCATACCACGACCCCGGGGTCGGGGTCGATCGAGATCAGGGCGCAGACGGGCTCTCAGGCACTCTCATGAGGTGAGAAGTGAGAATCGGGAAGTGGGAAGAAACTTCAAAACCCCACCAAGCCGTCTGTCTCGCGGTTTCGCACTTCCCGATTCTCACTTCTCACTTCATGAGGGCCGTCATTTTGGCCCGATCCGGCCTCTCCACCACCCCCTTTTCCGTGACGATGGCATCGATCAGCTCTGCCGGGGTGACGTCAAAGGCCGGATTCCAGGCGCCGGCCCCTTCCGCCGCCACGGGCTGTCCGCCCAGGCTCAGGACTTCCGACGCATCGCGCTCCTCGATGGGGATGCCGGCGCCGTCGGGTGTCTCCATGTCGATGGTGGAAGTGGGGGCCACCACCATGAAACGCACGCCGTGGTGACGGGCCAGTACGGCCAGGGGATACGTGCCTATCTTGTTGGCGGTGTCGCCATTGGCGGCGATCCGGTCGGCGCCCACCACCACCCAGCCCACGCACCCCCGGCGCATGAGGCTGGCGGCGGCGCCCTCGCAGACCAGATCCACCGGTATGCCGTCCTGTACCAGTTCCCAGGCGGTGAGCCGGGCACCCTGCAGCCACGGGCGCGTTTCGTCGGCGTACACCTTGTCGATGTGCCCCGCAGCGAACGCGCTGCGTATGACACCAAGGGCGGTGCCGTAACCGCCGGTCGCCAGGGAACCCGTATTGCAATGGGTGAGCACGGCCCCGGCCGGCCCCATCAATGCTGCCCCCAGTTCACCCATACGCCGGTTGGCGGCCAGATCCTCTTCATGAATCCGCCGCGCTTCCGCCTCCAGGGCGGCCGGCAGATCCATGCCACCTGCCTCGATGACCCGCTCCATCCGGCCCAGGGCCCAGAACAGGTTGACCGCCGTGGGGCGGGCCGCGGCCAGGCGCTCCATGGCGGGTTCGAGGACCTTCAGCCAGTCGCGGGTATCCGCGGGTGCGGCGCGGGCCGCCATGGCCACGCCGTAGGCCGCCGTGATGCCGATGGCCGGGGCTCCGCGCACCACCATGTCCCGGATGGCGGAGGCCGCCGCTGCCGCGTCCGGTATGTCCAGGTACACGCTCTCGCCGGGCAGGCGCCGCTGATCCAGCAGACGCAGGTGGTCGCCGGTCCACTGCACGGCGCGTACGGTGTCGTGGGTCACTCGGTTCATGGGCGGCGATTGTACGCTTCGGCCCCACCCCTAGAAACCGTAATGCCCGGGAAATCGGTGTTATAAGTGACGAGTACACCCCTCTTCACCCGGAGCATGCCATGGAAACCCCGGGTGGTGTTCGGCATCGGTTACGGGGACGATCTGGCCCGCGCCCGGGATCTGATCCTGGAGATCGTGGAGGCGGACGAACGCATTCTGAAAGACCCTGCTCCCGCCGTGGTGCTGGCCGACCTGGCCGACAGCAGCGTCAACATCGCAGTGCGCCCGTGGGTCAGCAGCGGCGACTTCTGGCCCGTGCGCGCCGACCTGCTGGAGAAGATCAAGGCCGCTTTCGACAGCAACGGAATCAACATCCCCTATCCGCAGCGCGACGTACACCTGTACCAGGTCAGCGCACCCGGTTGAGAACGGCAAGATACCGAACGTCTCCGGTGGCCAGGGATGGTCCACGTGCGTCACCCGCGCTCGCCCCGAACACCGGCGCTTGATCGATCTGCATTTCCGCCTTATGTTGCTCACAGGCGTCAGGGAGCGACGAGATTATCCGGCACCCTGGCTGTCATGGATGACTATCAGATCAGGGAGCCGATCATGCCTCGCCACCACTCGTTCCTCCCCGCCGCCATTCTCGGCCTGGCGCTGTACGCCGTGGCGTCCTCCGCGGACGAACACGACGACCACTCCGGCAGTCTTCTTCGCGATGTCTACGACCGGCCCGGCTTGGATCCCTACCGGCAGATGATCGACGAGAACGTCGAACACATCGATCCCTTTACCGGGCAGGTCCAATACCACCACATCGACCTGGTCGTCCCGGGCAACGGCGGCCTGGACATCGTCGTGCAACGCTCCTATGCCAGCGTGCGCGACACTTTGGGCCCCATCAACTCCATTGGCGTCGGATGGAACCTCCACTTCGGGCGCGTCCTGATCGCCGATCTTGCCAAGCTCTGCTCGCCCATCTGGGGCGTTCATGTGCACGACAACCCCGTACTGGAGACGCCCGACGGACGTTCCCGCCTGCTGGTCTACCCCTCGGAACACTCGTTTCTCTACATCACCAGCGACCAATGGCGCGGAGAATGCCTCTCCGGACTGGATACCGGGCTGATCGTTACGGACCCCAACGGGGTGCGATACACCATGAATCAGTTGACCACCTACGCCAACATGGGCCCCTCCAACACTTCCGCACTGTACGCATCCAGAATCGAGGACCCCAACGGCAACTGGATCGAGATCGACTATCTGCATGGCGGCGCGTTCGGGGCGCGCCTCCTTATCGAGCGGGTCCGGGCGAGCGACGGACGGCTGGTGGAATTCAGGTATCGCAACCAGGGCACGGATCAGGTGACCCTGGCATCCATCGAGGCGGACGACCGCACCTGGTCATACACACACCAGTCCGCACCGGGCGGCTTCCATCACAATCTCACCGCAGTCGAGCGTCCGGATGGCTCGCGCTGGGAATACGAATACTTCGGCTCCCTGCCCTTCGGCACCGCCGGTCGTTATAACCTGCGCAAGGTCACTTACCCGCAGGGTGGAGTCGTCGAATACGACTACCAGTACTCAAGCGACAACTACGGCGCCGCCTTCCCCTTCATCCGGTCACGCACCGTCTCCGGTCGAGGCGCCACCGCAGGGCAGTGGACCTACACACGAAGCGCCACACCGACCGGAGACCATACCCAGATCACGGGGCCCGAAGGGACCCGCTGGTACCGGCACTGGGGAACGACCGCTGCCGCGCACACGTTCGGCACGCTCTATGCCGTCGGCGTCCTGCTGGAGATGGAGGTCCGCGACCTCAACGGGGATCTGGTCCATGCGGAGTCCTACGGTTGGCGGCCCCGGAAGGTCTCCGACGAGAACTACTGGATCCCTAGCCGGCCCGTGGGATACATCACACCGGCCTACTATGCGCCCGTCATGAGCGGGAAGAGCTACAACCGCGACGGCATTGATGGCTGGTACTCCACCGTGTTCGAGAACCACGACGTCTTCGGAAATGCCCGTCGTATCACTGAGCAGGGCACCCGGGTGCGCATCACCAACCGCACCTTCCTGAACGACACCACCCGATGGATCGTCCACACCGTCAAGGACGAGACCATAGACGGCATCGGCACAGTCCAGCGGGAGTTCGACTCGCGAGGAAACCTGGTCTCCGAGAACCGCTACGGTGTGCCCACGACCTTTGCCTACCACCCCACCGGGGATCTCCACACGGTCACCGACACCCTGGGGCGGACCACCCGCCACACGGACCACCGGCGCGGCATCGCCCGCACCGAGACACTTCCGGACGGGGCCACCATCCTGCGCACCGTGGACGATGCCGGCCGGATCACCACTGAAACCGACCCGAGAGGGCATACCACGCGGTTTGCCTATGACCCCATGGGACGGATCGCCCGCGTGGACCATCCCGCCGGCCATCCCCTGACGGTCAGCTACCGCATATCCCACGATCGCAGCGAGTACGAGGCGGAACGCGGCGACTACCGGGAAGCGGGTCTATACGACGGTTTCGGCAGGTTGACCCGTATGGAGCGCAACGGCATCCGGACCACCTTCGGCTACGACAGCCTTGGCCGACGCACGTTCACCTCCCATCCCGGCTCATCCCTTGGCCTGACCACCCATTTCGATCCCATCGGACGCATCACGCGCATCGTGCACGCCGATGGCAGCGAGCGGCGCTTCGACCATGAAGCCAACGTCCTCTACATCACGGACGAACGCGGCCAGCGGTTCCAGGAGATCCACATGGCCTTCGGAGACCCGGACGAGACCTGGCTTGCGGCCTATATCGCACCCCATATCGGCGCCACCGCCATCGGGCGGAACACCCTGGGCCTGATCACCAGCGTCCACCAAAGTGCCCAGCTCACGCGCACCTACGACTATGACAGCCGGTACTTCCTGATGCGGGAAACCCATCCGGAAACGGGCATCACGGAATACGGACGCGATGCCGTGGGGAACATGATATCCCGGCAGGTCAACGGCGCCGGCACCCTCCTCTTCCAGTACGATGCCCGGGATCGTCTCGTCGCGGTCGATTATCCCGACGACACCCCGCCCGCAACCTACCTCTACGATCCCGCGCTACGATCCCGCGGGCAATCTGCTCAACGCGGACAACGGGCTCTCACTGCGTACCTACACCTACGACCCCAACAACAACCTCGCCTCCGAGTCCGTGCGCATCCCCGGAGAGTCCTTCGAGATCCGCTACGCGCACAACGGGCTCGATCACCTGGAAGCCATCGGGTATCCGGACGGGCGGCAAGTCGGCTACGCCCCCGATCCCCTCGGACGGCCCACCCGGATCGGCGATTTCGTGGCCGCCATCACCTACCACCCCGACGGGCAGCCGCATACCCTTGCCTATGCCAACGGCGTCGCCACCACTCTCGACCAGGACCCCGAACGTCTGTGGCTGGCCGGCATCCGGGTGGCAGGTTCGGGCGGCGCGCTGCTCAACCTGGATTACGACCACGATCCCGCCGGCAACGTCACACGGATTCAGAACATCCTTGAACCCGCCCACAGTCATGTCATGAGCTACGACGGCCTGGGCCGCATGACGGCCGCATCGGGCCCATGGGGCAGCGGCAGCTACACCTACGACGTGGTAAGCAACATCGTCTCCCAAACCCTGGGCACCTACCGCGTCGACTACGGCTACGACCTCAACGCCAACCGGCTTGCCTGGACCCTGGGCAGCGAGTTCCGGCTGTTTGACTACGACCCGCACGGCAACATCACCCGGAACGGCCCGTTCGCCTACCTGTACGATGCCACGGACGCCCTGCGCGAGGGCCGCATCCTGGTCCAGACGCCCGATGGCACCGAGGAGATCACCATCACCGCCTTCGGCTACGACGCCGACGGACGCCGGGTCGTCGAACACCGCCACCCCACGGAGGATGCCGAGGCGCGCAACGCCACGTATCTCTACACACGCGACAACCGCCTGCTCGCCGAGTACCACGACGACGGCCGCCGCCGCGATTACATCTACCTGGACCACAGCCTGATCGCAGCCGTCGACGTCATCGCCACCGATCCGCCCCCCTCCCCCGGCGATCCGTCAGCGCACATTCCAGACCACGTGACCGAGAACGTCCCCGAGCATGCCCACGAGCGCATCCCCGCCCATGCGCAAGTGCCGTTCCTCGCGCCCATGCGAAGCGCGCCCGCCGCGAGCAGTACCGGCGATCCCCCGCAGCACGGCATCCACACCCGTGAGGACACCCCGCCCGAGGCGCACACCCTCTCGCGCCGCCCCCAGCACGCCCCCCCGGCACCCGCCACCGGCCTGCGCCGCTGATCACGGACCGAGACCCAGGGAGACACGGACATGCACTCCAGAAGATACCCGCACACCCTCTTTGCGCTGCTGCTCCTCGCCCTCGCGGCCCCCTTCACCGCCCAGGCCCAGGAGACCGTCACCTACTACCACCTGGACGCCCTCGGCTCCCCCGTGGCCGCCACCGACGCCACAGGCGCCCTGCTCTGGCGCGAGACCTACACCCCCTACGGCGAGCGCTGGCGCGCCGAGACCCGGGATCATCCCGCCTACACCGGCAAGCTCCAGGACCCCGATCTCGGTCTCTCCTACCTGGGCGCGCGCTGGTACGACCCGCGTCTCGGGCGCTTCATGGGCACCGACCCGGCGGGCTTTCGGGAAGACGATGTCATCAGCTTCAACCGCTACGCCTATGCCAGCAACAACCCCTACGGCAACCTCGACCCCGACGGCAACATCCCCATCCCGGTACTGGTTTTTGGGGCCTACAAACTGGCCAGCCTGGGCTATGATGCCTACAGTACCTACAGAACCCTCAGCAGCGCGGATGCCACCACCACCGACAAGGCGCTGGCGGTGGGCGGGATGGCCGCAGGGGCAATTGACCCCACAGGCGTATCGCGACATGTGCGGTCGATGCGGCAGGGGGGAGGGGTTGCGAGGGGGACAGAAACCACTGTAATCGGCCGGGTCAGAGACTTACAAAACCTAAGGCCGGGGGAAAGATCGCTACTTAGTCGCCTCCCGGATCAGGGGAGTCCGAGGGCGAACTGGAGGCAAAACTCGGGTGTGCTCCGTCAGGAAATGAACAGAGGGCGGCCAATTCGTGATGCATCCCCAGGTGATCGCCGCGGGCAATTTCTCAATGCTGAGCGCAATTTGTTGGAAAGTCGTGGCTGGACGTTTGATCAGAGAACCAGTTACTGGTTACCACCGAGTCCATGATAAGGGTAATGAGCATTATGGACACATCGGATCGTTCATCTCTCGATTTTGTTAGGCATACCCGAAGGGCGTTTGAGTTCCTTGGCGAATTAGGATTCTCAGAAATCGAGGCTTTGTCGACACTTGTACGTTACCGAAAATTCAGTGTTGAAGTGGATGTGTATCACGGTCGGCAATCGTATGAGATTGGAGTAGGTGTTACTGCATTCGGAACTCGATACCCGATTTCGGAGATCATTCGCGCCGAAGATCCGGAAGCTGAGAAACGCTTTCGCTATCCGGCGACGACGACACCGGAAGGTGTAGTTGCCGGTCTCGATAAACTAAGTGCATTGTTGAAGCGCTATGGCCGCTTAGCTCTTGATGGCGATCCACAGTTTTTCTCAAAACTCGAAGATCAGCGGACGGTATGGGCTAAGGAATATGCGCTTGATGTTCTTGCCCGACAATTGCGCCCTAAGGCAAATGAAGCGTTCCGAAAAAGAGATTATGCGACTGCAGCAGACCTTTACTCTCGTATTCTCAAGCGATTGAGTCCGGCAGAACTCAAAAAACTGGATATCGCTGAGGACCGACGTAAAGGCTGAGATATCCAACCGCTGTCCGGTCCCCAACCAATCCTTACCGGTCGACGTCATCGCGACCGATCCGCTCCCCGCCCCCAGCACGCCGCCCCGGCGCCCGCCACCGGCCTGCGCCGCTGATCACGGACCGAGACCCAGGGAGACACGGACATGCACTCCAGAAGATACCTGCACACCCTCTTTGCGCTGCTGCTCCTCGCCCTCGCGGCCCCCTTCACCGCCCAGGCCCAGGAGACCGTCACCTACTACCACCTGGACGCCCTCGGCTCCCCCGTGGCCGCCACAGACGCCACAGGCGCCCTGCTCTGGCGCGAGACCTACACCCCCTACGGCGAGCGCTGGCGCGCCGAGACCCGCGATCACCCCGCCTACACCGGCAAGCTCCAGGACCCCGATCTCGGCCTCTCCTACCTGGGCACACGCTGGTACGACCCGCGCCTGGGGCGCTTCATGGGCACCGACCCGGCCGGCTTTCGGGAAGACGACGTCATCAGCTTCAACCGCTACGCCTTTGGCAGCAACAACCCCTACGGAAACCTCGACCCCGACGGCAACATCCCCATCCCGGTACTGATCTTCGGGGCCTACATACTGGCGCGCCTGAACCATGATGCTTATAGTAGCCATAGGCAAACCTAGGTTGGGGTGGACGAAGCGAGCCCCAACAGGGGTTGCGATCCATTGCCGATCGTTGGGGTTCGTTTCGCTCGCCTCGACCTACGGGTCGCTGACCACACAAGTGTCTCGCTGAATACTGCTCATGGAATTCTTCGCCATTGCCCGGGTCCCGGCCTCTGTGGAGCGCCTTCAGCAGATTGGCGCGGGCCTCCTACCGCAACTGTGCCCATCCATCGAACGAATCGTGACCGTGCATGACGACGACCGCGCCCGGGCGTGGACCGTCTGGGGTGAGTTTGACATTCTCCGCCAGCGTATCAACGGGGGTGTGCGTTTCACGCTGCCCGACTGCGCCAATGCCCTCACCTGGACCCTGACCACCGGGCATCCGCCCGCCCCGGAGGCGGTGGTGATTCATGCCACCATCAACCGGCCCGAGCAGGATCCGGATTTCGTGGAGACCATCCGGGAGTTTGTGGAGGAATGGAGAAAGGCGATCGAGCACGGTGCTGCGACCTGACGCGGGCCTGCACGGAACCCGCGGCATTCGCGGCACCGTGTGGACGTCAATCCAGCCACATGGCGCCCCGGCGCCGCTCCCGATACCACGATCCGTCCACCGGATCCCGGCACATGCCGAAGACGAACGACGGCGGCAACGCCGGCAGCTCGAAGCGCAGATCCTTGAACCAGGCGCATTCTCGCCCTCCCTCCTCTGCGACCTCGTGCAGGACGGGAATCCGGGCAAAGCGTCGGAAGTGCCGGAAACCCTCCTGCCCCCAGGCGAGCCGGGCGAGATCCGATTCCCCGCCCCCCCGGCCGAACCGGGGCCGGCGCTGCCATTGCGGTACCTGCATGTAATGGGTCGCCATATCCCGAAACGGGTGCGGCAGGGGCATTCGTTCCGCCAGGCTGCGCCCGGGCAGCAACCGCACCCACGCCGTGTGGACCGCCGCGTCATCACTCACGACCAGCACCCGGTGGACCGGGGAGAAGGGCTGCGGCAGGGCCTCCCCGCCAGCCTCGGACAGACCCGTGTGCCGTGCGTAGGCCTCGGCAACCCCGACCGCCCGCATCTGGATGGCCCCCTGTACACCCACGTAGGCGAACAGCACGAGCAGCGCCGCCACCGATGCCGCACGACCGCGGTCCGGGCGGCGCCATGCCACCAGCAGCCCGGCCGCGATAATCAGGGTGAAGTACGGATCCACCACATAGACCCACGACAGCGCCGGCCGCCAGTCCGAGAAGGGATAGAACAGCATGGTGCCGTAGGCGGTGATCAGATCCCCGGCGATATGGATGCCGATGCCCAGTGAGACCGGCACGAAGTACCCGCGCCAGCCAAGCCCCGAGAACCGCCCGAAGACCCAGGCCACGGCCAGCGCCCACAGGGGCAGCAGCACCACCGAATGGGTCGCCCCCTGATGCACCTCGCTCAGGTACCAGAGGGTATCCACCGCGCGCATGGCGAAGTCGATGTCCGGGAAGGCGCCACCGGCGAATCCGGCCAGCATGCGGCCGCCTGTGCCCGGGGTGTCCGGGGCGGTGCGGGCCGGCGTGGCCGCCCGCGCCAGCAGGGCGCCGCTCAGGGCATGGGTGAGGGTGTCCACCGGGCAGCGCGACGCCCGTCAGGATGCGGGTGTGGAAGGTCCGGCTTCGGCCGCCGGCTCGTCTTCATCCTCGGACACTACCGGCCCGATGTGCTGCACGGAATGCTCCGGCGCGAACAGGATGGCCGGCAGCCATTCCGCGCCACGCAGCAGCCGGTCCAGCAGCCGGCGCGTGGCGGCCGAGTCGGTGGTATCGTCATGCATCCAGTGAAAGAAGGTGGCCAGATAGATACTGGTGAGCACCGTTTCCTCCAGCGCCCGGCTGAGAAACGCCGCATCGCGCCGGGCGCCCTCGCGGATCCACTGCACCGTGCGGCTCACCCGCAGCAGGCCCCGCACCTGCATGTGCACGTGTCCGGGTTCGAAACGGCCGTAGATCATCTCCCGGGTCACCCGCCGATGCGGCGCGAGGGCTTCCAGCCAGGTCATGATCAGGCGGTGCAGGCGTACCCGCGCCGGCAGCCCGGTGAAACCGGGTTCCGCGCTGGCCTTGAGTACGGCCGCATCCGCCCGGTCGAACCAGGCCTCGATGACGTCCTCCTTCTCCCTGAAATGC
>SKOF01000212.1 GCA_007120155.1 Thioalkalivibrio sp.
CCCCCACCGCCCGTTTGGGCTATCGTTCGCCCCCGGATCCGCCTGTAAACAGGATGAGCAGCATGACGGAAAGAGTCGGCGTCATCGGCCTGGGGTACGTGGGCCTTCCAGTGGCCCTGGGTTTCGCGAGGCACTACCCGGATACCGTGGGTTTCGACGTCAGCGAGCGGCGCGTTCGCACCCTCGGGGAGGGGCGCGATCATACCGGCGAGGTCACACCGGAGGAACTCGCTGCCGCCTCCGTGCGTTTCACCACGGACCCGGCGGACCTGCAGGGCGTCACCTTCTTCGTGGTCACGGTTCCCACCCCCATCGACGACAACCGCCAGCCCGACCTTCGCCCGGTGATGGCCGCCTGCGAAACCGTGGGCAGGGCGCTCTCGCCCGGAGCGGTGGTGGTGTTCGAATCCACCGTTTATCCGGGGGTCACGGAGGAAGTCTGCGGCCCCATTCTGGCGCGTGTTTCCGGTCTGGTGCAGGGCAGGGATTTCAAGCTGGGCTATTCCCCCGAGCGGATCAACCCGGGCGACAGCGAACATACCCTGGAGCGTATCGTGAAGGTGGTCTCCGGTGAGGACGATCAGACCCTGGCGCGCGTGGCCGACGCCTACGGGCGGATCATCACCGCGGGCATCCACCGCGCGTCCTCCATCAAGGTGGCCGAGGCCGCCAAGGTGATCGAGAACACCCAGCGCGATCTCAACATCGCGCTCATGAACGAACTGGCCATGATCTTCAACCGGCTCGGCATCCGCTCCCGGGACGTGCTCGCCGCTGCCGCCACCAAGTGGAATTTCCTGCCCTTCAGTCCGGGGCTCGTGGGCGGCCACTGCATCGGCGTCGATCCTTATTACCTCACCGCCAAGGCCAAGGCCGTGGGTTACTACCCCCAGGTCATCCTGGCCGGTCGGCGCATCAACGACGGCATGGGCCCCTACATCGTCCAGCACCTGGTCAAGATGCTCATCGGGCAGGACCGCCCCGTGAAGAACGGCAGGGTGGGCATCCTGGGCCTGAGTTTCAAAGAGAACGTCCCCGACCTGCGCAACTCGCGGGTGCCCGACATGGTCAGGGAACTGCGCCAGTTCGGCATCGAGCCCCTGATCCACGACGTGCTCGCCGACCCCGATGAGGCCCGTGACGAGTTTGGCCTCGAACTCTCTCCCCTGGACGCCTTCCATGACCTGGACGGCCTGATCCTCGCGGTCACGCATCGCCCGTACCTCGAACTGGGCGCCCGGGGTCTGGCCGCCATGATGGTGGAGGACGGTGTGTTAGTGGACGTGAAGTCGGCCATCGACCCGGGCGACCTGGGCGGGAAGCTGCGTTACTGGAGTCTGTAGACTTCGGAATGCCGCGCAGCGGATGCCGGGCATGCGGCGTCCGGGCGAGGCCGGCCGGTTCACGGCCGGATCGCCGCGCCCGCGCATCGATTGCGATTCGCGTCATCCCGATCGTGGGAATGCCTCCGGAATCCGGTCAAGGAGTCCGCCTTCAAATCGGTTAAAATGCCTCCATTGCCGATGAGCCCATGGCCATGACCATCCAGCAGAACAGCCCGGACCTTTCATCCCGACTGCGCAGCTTCTTCCTGGAGCAGCCCCGGGTGGCACTCGCCTATCTCTTTGGTTCGGCCGCGCGTGGCACTATGGGACCCCTGAGCGACGTGGACGTGGCCGTGCGGTTTTCCGGGCCCGGGGATGATGACTTCAATGACAGGCTCCGCCTCCAGGACGCCCTGTGCAGGTACCTCGGGTCGGATCGTGTCGATCTGATCGATCTCGCGGAGGCCTCGCCGGTTCTCCGATTCAACGTCATCCGCGATGGCATCCTGCTCAAGGGCGACAACACGGTGCGCGTGCCATTCGAGGTTCGAGCCATGTCGGAGTACTTCGATACGCATGCCCTGCGCGAACCGCATGACGCGGCGCTCAGGGCCTCCGCGGGCGCCGGCCGGTCATGATCGACAAGACGGCCTTCGCCGCCCGGCTGGATCGATTTCGCGAGTATCTCGGTCTGCTGGATTCCATCAGGACGCGGCTTCGGGACGAGTTCGTCGGGGACCCGATCCTGCATGGTGCCGGCGAGCGTTACCTGCACCTCGCGATGGAGAGTGCCCTGGACATCGGCAACCATATCATCGCCGAACGCGGCTACCCTCGGCCCGACACCTACGCCGGCGTGCTTGCCGTCCTGTTCGATCAGCATGTGCTGCCGGAGGCGTTGTACCGGGCTCTCGACGGCATGGCGGCGTTTCGAAACCTGCTGGTGCACGACTATGCCCGTCTCGACCATGGTCAGGTCTACGACGTACTGTGCGAAAAGTATCCCGCGTTGCAGGAGCTGTACAGGTTGTACGCCGGTATGCTGAGCGACCCGGCCACGGATTGAGCCAATCACAAGGATTCCCCAATGAAGGTTCTCGTGACCGGCACCGCCGGTTTCATCGGCAATGCCCTGGCCCTGCGCCTCCTGGCGCGGGGCGACGAGGTGGTCGGCATCGACAACCTCAACGACTATTACGACGTCAATCTCAAGAAGGCCCGGCTCGCCCGGGTGACCGGACAGCCGGGCTTCACCGATGTGCGTGCCGATATCAGCGACCGCGTCGCCATGGAGGACACCTTTGCCGCCCACAAGCCGGACCGGGTGGTCAACCTGGCCGCCCAGGCCGGCGTGCGCTACTCCATCGAGAATCCCCATGCCTACGTGGACACCAACCTGGTGGGGTTCGTGAACATCCTGGAAGGCTGCCGCCATCACGGCGTCGAACACCTGGTCTACGCCTCGTCCAGTTCCGTCTACGGTGCCAACACCCGCATGCCGTTCACGGTGCACGACAACGTGGACCACCCCATGAGTCTCTATGCGGCCAGCAAGAAGGCCAACGAACTCATGGCGCACACCTACAGCTCCCTGTACGGGCTGCCCACCACCGGCCTGCGGTTCTTCACCGTCTACGGCCCCTGGGGGCGGCCGGACATGGCGCTGTTTCTGTTCACGAAGAACATCCTCGCCGGCAGGCCCATCGACGTCTTCAACTACGGCAGGCACCGTCGCGATTTCACCTATATCGACGACATCGTCGAGGGCGTGATCCGGGCGCTGGACCGGATCCCCGGGCCGAACCAGGACTGGTCAGGAGACAACCCCGATTCCGCCACCAGCTATGCACCGTACCGGCTCTACAACATCGGCAACAACAACCCCGTCGAGCTGACGCACTACATCGAGGTCCTGGAGCAGTGCCTGGGCAGGAAGGCCGAGAAAAACCTGCTGCCGCTCCAGCCCGGCGACGTCCCCGACACCTACGCCGACGTCCGGGATCTGGTCGACGACACGGGTTACAAGCCCGAAACCAGCGTAGAGCAGGGCGTGGCGAATTTCGTGAAATGGTATCGGGAGTTCTACAACTGCTGAGCCCGAGTGCGATCGCCCACGGGAGTGGGCTCCTACAGGGGAGGCCGGCCGGGGTTTTCGTAGGAGCCCGGTCCCCCGGGCGATGGCCGAGCTCCCGAGCTCCGGGACACCCACCGCAGGAGCCCTCCGGGCGATCCTGCCCGCCCTGGGGGCGGCCGGACATGGCGCTGTTTCTGTTCACGAAGAACATCCTCGCCGGCAGGC
>SKOF01000010.1 GCA_007120155.1 Thioalkalivibrio sp.
CCGGGACTACCTTTCATACTTGGTGAACACATGTGTTCATTGAAAATAGTCTCGCCGACCAGGCGAAGGCCGCCCTGTTCAACTCACCCCGGGGAGAAACATCCCGATGACCGAACAACCCCTGATCACCACCACCTCCGTCACCCCCGACGTGGACGCCCTGGGCACCTGGCTGCCGGTGCCCGGCTTCGGCGTGCTACCCGTCAACACCTTCGTGATCCGCGCCGCCCGGCCGGTGCTGGTGGACACGGGCCCCGCGGCCCTGGGGGATGCCTTTCTGCGCGCGCTGGAGACGGCCATCGACCCGGCGCGGATTGCATGGATCTGGCTGACTCACCCGGATCCGGACCATGTGGGCAACCTCGCCGCGGTCCTGGATCGGGCGCCCCGAGCACGGGTCGTCACCACCTTCCTCGGCATGGCCAAGATGGGCCTGCTGGGCCTTCCGGTGGATCGGGTCCACCTGCTCAACCCAGGGCAGTCGCTGGACGCGGGCGACCGCAGGCTGCTGGCCGTGGCGCCCCCCGTGTTCGATGCGCCGGAATCCACCGGCCTGTTCGATCCGTCCACGGGCACGCTGTTCAGCGCCGATTGTTTCGGCGCCCTCCTGCCGACGGCGGCCGCGCGCGCAGCGGACGTGGAGCCGGAAACGCTTCGCACGGGCATGACAGGCTGGGCGACGGTGGACGCTCCATGGTTGCACCGGGTGGATCGCGCCCGATTCCGCGAGAGCCTGCAGGCCGTGGCCGATCTGCAACCGAAGACGGTGCTGAGCAGCCACCTGCCACCCGCCGTGGGCATGACGGACACCCTGCTGCGCAACCTGGCGCTCGCCCCCGATGCCCCGCCCTTCATCGGCCCCGACCAGGCGGCCCTGGAGCGGATGCTGGCGGCCTGAACCGATGTGAGAAACCGTCTTCTCATATGCCTTCGTACTCCGTATGGTGATGCATCGGCATTGCCCGGACAGCCAGTCGGGTGATCCCGCCCCGTTGCCGGCACTACAATGGGCCGGACACCGAACATGGCAACCGACGGGGTACGCCGACCCATGCACTTCGAGAGGGTGCTCGAACAGTTCCGATCCGTGGCGCCCGCCGTGGACTTCTGGTCCCTGCGGCTGGTGTGCGAACACACCGAATCGCTGCGTGTGCGCGCCGGCGTGATCGAACCGCCGGCCGAGGGGGTGGACCAGGGGGCCCACATCACCCTGGCCCACCGGGGCGGGCTGGCTTACGCCGCCACCAGCGACCTTTCCCGCAGCGGCCTGCGCGCGGCTGCCACGGCGGCGATGCGCTGGCTCGAATGCAGCCGCAGCCATCCCCTCTTTGATGCGGCGCTCGTGCCGCGTCCCGAGCGGTCGGGCGAACACGCCACGCCCGTGGAGATCCCCTGGGACACCTGGTCCGCGGCCGGCAAGCTGGAACGGCTGCTGGACATCGACCGGGCGCTTGCCGTGAGCGATGCCATCGTGGATCGCCAGGCGCAACTGATCCATCGGGATATCGAGAGCCGGCTCTACACGGGTGACGGCGTGCGCATCGAGCAGCATGTGAGCATCGTCATGCCCGGCTACGCCGCGGTGGCCAATCGCGACGCTCAGACACAGGTGCGCACCGGCGGCGGCTGGAACTCCGGCGGCCAGGGCGGCCTGGAGTGTCTCGATCGCTTCCGCTTTCACGAGGACGCGCCGCGCGTGGCCGAGGAGGCCCTGGCGTTGCTCGATGCCCCCGAGTGCCCGGTGACCACCACCACCGTGCTGCTCACGCCCAGCCAGATGATGCTGCAGATCCACGAGAGCATCGGCCACCCCCTGGAACTGGACCGCATCCTCGGCGACGAGCGCAACTACGCCGGCGGCAGCTTCGTGACGCCCGACATGTTCGGCACCTACCGCTACGGCTCGGAACTGCTCAACGTGACCTTCGACCCGGCATTTCCCGGAGAACTGGCCAGCTACGGCTTCGATGACGACGGCACACCGGCAGAACGGACGCACCTGATCCGCGACGGCATCCTGGAACGCCCCCTGGGCAGCGCGCTTTCCGCACGGCGCGCCGGCATGCCGGGCGTGGCCAATGCCCGGGCCTGCAGCTGGAACCGGCCGGCCATCGACCGCATGGCGAACCTGAACCTGGAGCCGGGCGAATCGACGCTGGCGGAGCTGGTCGCGTCCATCGAGCGCGGCGTGCTCATGGACACCAACCGCTCCTGGTCCATCGACGACCGGCGCAACAAGTTCCAGTTCGGCTGCGAACTGGGCCGCATCATCGAGGATGGCGAGCTGGGCGCCCTGGTGCGCAACCCGGGCTACCGGGGCATCTCCGCCGGGTTCTGGCGCAACCTCACGGGCGTGGGCCGCGCCGACACCGTGGAGGCCTGGGGCACGCCCTCCTGCGGCAAGGGCGAACCCAACCAGATGATCCAGGTGGGGCACGCCTCGCCGCCCTGCGTGTTCGAGAACGTGGAGGTCTTCGGCGGTGAATGAACTGGAGGACGGCTTCCGGGAACTGGGCCGGCGCACCTTCGCGAACCTCTCCGGTTCCGAGGTGCTGCTGCTCAACCTGGAGGCGGAGGACAGCGACTTCGTACGCATCAACAGGGCACACATCCGCCAGGCCGGGCAGGTGCGACAGCGCTGGCTGCACCTGGAGTTCATACGCGACCGGCGCAGCGCCCGCGCACGCCTTCCCCTGACCGGCGATGCGCGCGCGGACACGGCGCTGGTGCTCACCCGGCTCGCGCGGTTCCGCGACCTGCTGCCGCACCTGCCCGAGGACCCGCACCTGCACTTCGCCACCGAACCCCGGGACAGCCGCCACGAGGGCGAAAACCGCCTGCCGCCCGCCGAGGCCGCGGTGTCCCGATGGCTGGAGGCCGCCGAAGGGCTGGACCTGACGGGGCTCTGGAGCAGCGGGTCCATGGTGCGCGGCTTCGCCAGCTCACTTGGGCAGTTCAACTGGCACAGCGACTTCAGCTTCAACATCGACTGGAGCGTGCACGGCGGCGTGGACCAGGCCGTCAAACAGAGCCATGCCGGCTTTCACTTCGATGCCGGGCTGGTGGAACGGCGCATGGACGAGGCGCGGGAGACACTCGCCCTGCTGGCACGAAAACCGAAGACCCTCACACCGGGCCGCTACCGTGTTTACCTGGCCCCCGCGGCGCTGCACGAACTCATGGAACTGCTCGCCTGGGTCGGCTTCGGGCTCAAGAGCCACCGCACCGCCCAGACGCCCCTGATCCGCATGGTGCGCGAGGCCCACCGGCTGGATCCCCGGGTGACACTCACCGAGGACCACGCCGCCGGCCTGGCGCCGCGCTTCACCCCCTCGGGTTTCGTCAAGCCGGCCCAGGTGTCACTCATCAAGGCAGGCGGCTACGCGGACTGCCTGGCCTCGGCGCGCAGCGCCCGGGAGTACGACGTGCCCGTCAACAGCGCCGTGGAGCGTGCGGAATCCCTGGACATGGCCGCGGGCGACCTCCCCGCCGGCGACGTACCCGAGGCGCTCGGCACCGGCGTGCTGATCAGCAACCTGTGGTACTGCAACTACTCCGACCGCAACCACTGCCGCATCACGGGCATGACGCGATATGCCTGCCTCTGGGTGGAGGACGGGCG
>SKOF01000320.1 GCA_007120155.1 Thioalkalivibrio sp.
CGGCACGAATCACGTTCGATATTCGATCAATCCCGCAGCGGTCGAGCTTTTCCGGATCGCCGAGGAGTTGGGAGCGTGGAAGCAGGAGTATATGGGCGATTGGGGGTACGATGACCCCGAGCGAACATACGAGCCGCCCGTACACGATCCGTACAAGCGGCGGACGATCGGGGAGGGGGCCGGAATCGAGACCCCGGAACGGCGGCGGGATTAACCCGAAAGGGTCTATAAAACCGCCGCAACTGGTAAATAAATCCCCCACGGAGAGTTATACGGACCGATATGACCGACCGACCAAACTATCGGGTCGTGAAGGGCCAGATCACGCGATCATCAGCCCTTTCCCCGACGGGGGTGCGGGAGCGGTACGAGCGGGGGGACGAGATCTCCCCGCTTGATGTTGAACTCCGTGTTCACGCCGACAAATTGGAGCGCATCGGTCCTGACCAGACCGACGCTCAACCCGCAGAACCCCAGGAGACGAACGAGGAAGCGCGTAGCAACGAAAGTGGCGAGACCGGGGGCGATACCCCGGGGGAGCAACCCACCGCTCACGACGCGGATACGGGCGTTCTCGTCGAAGCTCCGGAGGACGTGCTCGACCCGCAACGCGTACTTGCCGATCTGATGGAGACCGCACTCGCGATTTACGAACTCGATTACAACCTCCTCCAAAAAGCCGCGTCGGCCGACGACGACATTCCGGCGAACCTCCCGAAAGGGGAACTCGCTTCGGAACTGGCGATGGCGGGCTATTCGTACGCCGCGCTCGCCGATCCGGACGATTCGGTCGCCGATGGACTCTGAGGAACCGGCGTGGGACGACCCGATCGATCTGGGCGACAGATCGAATAGATACGAATTAGAGGTGGAGATCGGCGGGCTGCGCGTCCTCGCGAGCGGAGATGATCCCGACTGGGTGGCCGAGCAGTTCGATGAGGCGTGGGTCCGTGCGCTCGATGAGGTCGCCGAGATGGCCGAGGCAATCCGCGCGGTCCGCGGGTACGAATAGGCCGCGCAGCTGATCGGGGGTATGGCGAAGCGAACGGACGCCGATACGCTGACTGACATCTTCGAGGTCGACGCGTCGGCGAACGCGATCGAGTTCTGGAGCGATTGGTCCCACGATCTGTACGAGAAGGCCCGTCAACGGGCGAGTGCTCACCCCGCCGAGTCGACGAGCGTGATAATCGAGACCCTTCTGACGGCGCACGGGATCGCCGCGCAGGACCCGACCGCCGAAGTGATCCAGGGGGGCGAGACCCGGATCCAGCACGAGGCGTCGGTCGGGGAGGGGGTTGAGGAGACGCGATACGGTCGCCGCGCGGTCGAACTCGCGGCCGAACTCGGGATCGATCTCACGGTGACCGGTCGGGACAACGCGGCGTTCGAGACGTTCGGGACGACGTACGATTCGGCCGGAGGGGAGAGCCGATCGATCTGAACCCCTCGGCAAAGGGATACGACAGCAACTAACTATGGAGATGGGTTTGCAGGTCCACGGGACGCGCCAGGTAATAAAGGGGATCCAGCAGTTTCGCGAGACGTGGGGGAAGGATTCGGCGTGGATCGTTGGCGTCGGTGCGGAGTACGGCGCGTATGTCGAGTTCGGAACGTCGCGGATGCAGGAGCAGCCGTACCTGTTCCCGGCCGCGCGACACGTCATGCGGTCGCAGTTCGGGGGGATCGAGCAGCAGGCGGGATCGCCGGAAGAACTCGTGTCGGCACTCGCTCACGCGATCGAAGCCGAGGCCAAGCGGCGCGCGCCCGTGGATACGGGGCACCTCCGGTCGTCGATCACCGCGGTACGCGTCGGGTAGCGGCTTATTCGCTCTCGGGGGTGGTACGGTTTGACAGTATGACGCACGTTCGAGTGAATAGGGTGAGACGGGGTGACCAAACCCCGTCTCGATCGGATTCTGTTATCCGACCGAACCGATTTCCACCGACTCGACCGACCAAAACCGAGCCGGTAATGCCTCGTATGAGCGCCCGGGTATTAACCCTTTTCTCTGCGAAACCATGACCGGTTCGGCGACACGTCGACTCATTAGGCGACGCGGGGTACCGGTTACACTCGTAAATGAAACGGTAACGATTATAGATGATTCTGATTGGGAAGATGAGGAGTTTGTCGTTGAGAGTTTTGAAACGAAGGCATTAATCGACCGACCGAATCAACCTTCGGAGGATTACGGGGAATTGGACGATTCTGTAACCGTTTCGAGAGTAGCGCATATAAGGGATGATACAGGAGTTACCATTCGCCCCGCCGGAATTGAAAATGTTCCACCCACGCGGGTCGTCGTCGAGCCGGAGATCGCTGGCCTCCCGGAGACCGAGTATTACGTCGTCGGGGTCGTCGAAGCCGAGAACGGCACGGTACGTTTGCCCCTCGCGCTCCGATAACAGAGTATGAGCGTGGATCCAGCGGACGTGTTCGTCCCCGAGGATGCGATCGAGGTCGTCGTACGCGGTATCTTACGGGCCGGGTGGGACGAGGACCGGACGAGCGGTGAGGAACCCGTCATCCGCCACGGGTGGGTGAACCGGACGGGTAAGTCGCCGGAGGTCACGGTTTCGAACCCGGAGGAGTCGCCGCTCGCGGGGGGGTCGACTGGGTTTAGCGGGATCAACCAGAGCGGTCACCCGACGCAGGAGGTCGACGGGACGGTGACGGTGAACGTCTGGGCCGATCGGGACCGGACGAACGAGAACCCGCGTAAGCTCGTGTTCGAGATGAAGAACGAGGTTCAGCGGATCATTATCGCGAACGCGCTCGTGCCCACGTCGGACGATTATTCTCACATATCGTACATGGGTGGTCGGCGGATGCCGCCGGAGACGGACGTGAAACCGCCGATGTGGCGGTGGCAGATCCTCGTCGGGTACGGATACGGTCCGGCGCAATCGTAGGAGGGTCGGCTCGTAACCAGCTAAGCTGGTTACGAGCCGGTTCGTATAAGCCCTTTTCGGTCGTTTTCGTCCCGGAACCGCGCGGTTCCCGCGCGGCTGGCGCGGCTTCCTTAGATACTCACCTGTTTAGTTCGACCGACGGCGGCGATCAGGTCGCCGTTAACGGTCGGGGGGGACCGCTACCGACCGAACCGAGACTCGACCGACCAACACCCGGCTGAACTCGCTTGGTGTCTCCGGTCCCCTTCGCCCCCCGCCGCAACGAACCGCGGCGGGGTATCTATCGATCACGGTCGCCCGAACGAAACCGGGTGGCGATAGCGTGAAGAACGCAACCACCGCGCCAATGACGGCGCAAAGGAGCCAGCCCCGTTCCGTAGCGACCGCGATCGACGCCATCCACCCATGAAGATCATATCCACCAATCGGGCACTCCGGGCGCTCAAATCGGACGAGCGGACGGGGGGCGTCTGGATCGTTTTCGACGAGACAGACGGCAACGGCCGTCCCGCCGCGAACGTCCCCGAGCACGTCGCCCGCAGAGTTCTCGACCGAGCGAATGGGTTCGTCCCGTTCGACGACTCGAACCGACCGGGGCGACGTCCCGACGAGGACGACGAGGACGACGAGGACGACGAGGATGAGAGTGCCGAGGAGGCGGCGGCGCGGGCCGTCGAAGCCGAGGACGAGGAGGAGGCCGACGAC
>SKOF01000258.1 GCA_007120155.1 Thioalkalivibrio sp.
CTTGCCATGGTCCACATGGGCGATGATGGCGATATTGCGAAGCTTGTCGGTCATACTGAGGTGGCCCTGCCTGGGCGGGTGACGGGAAAAAGGTGCAAGATTATACCCGAGTCCCGAAAGGAAAGACGGAATTCTTTCAATCCTGTTGATCCTGTCAGAGGATAGGGACCTCCGGGCCCGATCAGGAGCATCCAATGAAGTCCCAGTACCAGGATATCCATGCCTACGAGACCAGGGACGGCTCGATGATCCGGGAGCTGATGCACCCGGAACAGCACGGCAACCGGGCCCAGAGCCTGGCGGAGGCCGTTGTGGCGCCCGGGCAGGAGACCTGCCTGCATCGCCACGGCCGCACCGAGGAGATCTACCACATCACCCGGGGCCAGGGCCTGATGCGCCTGGGCGGTGAACAATTTCCCGTCGCCGTGGGCGACACCGTGTGCATCGCCCCCGGCACCCCCCACAACATCCGCAACACCGGCGCCGGCCCCCTGCATATCCTGTGCGCCTGCTCACCGGCCTACAGCCACGAGGACACGGAACTCCTCTGAAGGGTGCCTTGTCGACAAGGGCTTGCCGGACAAACCGGAATGCACGTCTTTGTGTCCCGGAGATCGGGGGGCGGCCACATCCAGACCTGTCTGTCCTGGCCGTCCGTTGACCCGCGCGGCTGCCGCGGGGCGGAGTCAGCCGGGGGCGGCATCCACACCCCGACGGGCGGCCATGGCCCGGCCCAGGGCCTCCAGTTCGCCCGGCGTCAGCACCCGGGCGGCCAGCGGCAGGATCCGCTCCTCCTCCAGCGCCAGATGGGCCCGGGTCGCGGCGATCCACCCGGCGGCATCGCCGATCGCATCCGCACGACCGCCAGCGACCTCCTCCAGGCTCGCGCGCAATGCCTGCCAGCCCTGTTCCAGCAGGGGGTGTTCCCCGGCAAGGCGGGCGATCAGATCCGGCACGCCTTCATCCCAGCCGGCGCGACCCTCGGCCGCCGCCAGGAGCGGAAAGAAATCCCTGTCCTCGTCCGCGTGATGATGGGGCGCCGCCCGGTCGAAGTACTCAAGGATCCGCCGTGCCGCCAACTGCGCCTGCGCATCCGGGCCGTGACGGCGCAGATGGGGCGGCAGGCGTTCCAGGGTATCCAGCCGTTCGATGATGCGTCCGTGACAGGCGCCCAGCAGGCCCAGGGGGTCATCGAAACCGGGGGCGGGCGCTTTCAGGAATGCGGACATGTCTCACCTCACTGGATCTGCCGGACGCCGGGTGTCCATGCGCAGGCGCCGGCCATGCCCGGGCGCCGCTGCGTTGATACACTGGCCGGGTCGCAACCGACACCTTGATCCGGATATCTCACCAGGACAACCATGAACGAAGTACGGGAACCACCGACGCAGGACACGCGCCCCGCGAATCTCAAGAGCGGGCCGGCCATGATCGTCTACGTACTGTACCTGATCGGTTTCCTGGTTGTCCTGACGGCCCTGGCGGGTGTGATTGTCGCACACTTGAAGTTCGGCGAGGCGGATCCCGCCAGCCGCAGCCACCATCAGTACCAGATCCGCACCTTCTGGTTCGGCCTGGCGATGGTGGTGGTCGGTATGCTGCTGTCGGTGACCGGCATCGGCTACCTGATCCTGCTGTGGTGGTTCGTGTGGACCCTGGTGCGTTGCATCAAGGGCATCCTGCGCCTGCTGGACGAGAGGCCCATGGAGAATCCGGAGACGCTGCTCTGGTGACCTGAGCCCTGAAGCCCTCCCTCACTGGGGGCGTTCATTCTCGGCCGGCATCTGCAGATGAAAACCCCGTTCGCGCAGGCTGACCCGCACGACCTCGGGGTCCTCCTGCGCAAGGGCGCGTCCCGGCGTGAGATCGAATTCCAGCGCAAGGCAGGGCGTTCCGAACACCTGCCTGAGCGGTTCGGGGATCATCTCGAAGGCGTCCTTCCTGGCCAGGTACACATATGTGTCCCGCCTGCGGCTGCTGCGATAGACGTATACACGCATCAGGCATCGCCTCCGGCCGGCACCGCTTCCTCGGCACCGCCACCGGCCTCCGGCTCCGGAATGCGTGGCCCGGCGCCCTGCACATCCCAGACACTCATGGACTCCACGTCGCGCAACCGATACTCGAAACCGACGGTGCCATGGCGCATCACCTGCTTGAGAAACACGCTGGCGGAAGTGACACCGGCAAGGGTCCCCTCGCGCATCGTGCCGCCCGGCGATGTCACGAGGCGGACGTACTCCCCCACCAGCTGCGGCAATTCCTCTTCAAGCGCGTGCCGCCAGGCCCGCTCGACTGGCGGCGCGCGATCTTCCGCGCGGAAACTCCCCAGCGGAGAACGCGGCCGCGCCTGCCCGAGGGCGCCATCCTGTACCGTATCGTCCAGCGGCTGACCGGCCTCCTCCTCCATGCGTCGTACCCGCTCCTCGTTGGGAATCGGCGTGTCCGCGGGACGCTGCACGGGCATGGGGACCTCCACCGTGTAGCCCATGCGCGTCAGTTCGCGCTCCACCCGGGCATCGGCGCCGCCATAGAGGGCGCCCGCCGCCACCAGCAGGCCGAGGATGCTCAACAGGAATCCGAAACGCGCCTGACGCCAGTGGAGCAGCACAAAGGCCAGCGACACCACCGGAACCAGATTGATGACACCCCAGATAAACTCCCTGCGAAAACCGGCCCGCACCACCAGGAGGTAACCCAGCAACACGCCTGCCATACCCACCAGCAGTGCAGCCTCGATCAGGTCCATGTCCGCCCCAGGTCACTCAGATCCGGAACCCAGTATAGCCGCAACCCGCGGCGGCTGTGTGTGACGCCGAGGCCAACCCGAAAACCCCTTTACCTGACCACGAAGCACGCAAAGGAAATCTCCAATCATAGGGCGCCCCGTGGGCGCCGCCAGGCCTCGACCGGTGCTGGCACGGCGGGCACGGCCCGCCCTATCGCTTTCCTTGGCATGCTTGGCGGCTTTGCGAGAGAACATATTTCCCTGGTTTTTTCTTCGTGCCCTTCGTGTGCTTCGTGGTTACGACCATATTTCCGGCACCCCGGCAGGGTCACTCCTCCAGGTAGGTGTAGCCAGAGAGCCCCTGCTCCAGTTCGCCCAGCACCTGGTCGGCCAGAGCCTGGTTCAGGCCGGCCGAGGCCACCTTCTCCCGGTAGGCCCGGGCCAGGGTGTCGGGGTCGAAGTGCACATAGCGCAACAGTTCGTCCACCGTATCGCCCCGTTCCGGATGCTCCAGGCGGTAGCCGCCATCGGATTCCAGCACCACGTTGATCGAATCCGTATCGCCGAACAGGTTGTGCAGGTCCCCGAGGATCTCCTGGTAGGCGCCCACCAGGAAGATGCCCAGCAGGTAGGGCTCGCCCTCGCGCGGGGCGTGCAGCGGCAGGCTCGTCTCCACGCCCTCGCCATCCACGTAGCGCTCCACGTGACCGTCGGAATCACAGGTAAGGTCCTGCAGCACCGCCCGGCGCGTGGGCCGTTCGTCCAGGCGGTGCAACGGCATGATGGGGAAGATCTGGTCGATGGCCCACACGTCCGGTATGGACTGAAACACCGAGAAGTTGCAGAAGTACTTGTCCGCCAGCTTCTCGTTGATCTCCTCGCGGATCTC
>SKOF01000335.1 GCA_007120155.1 Thioalkalivibrio sp.
CCACTTCGAAAGCCGCTTCAAGGGACTGGTCGGGGCCGTCTACCGGCTCAGGGCCGCCTGCGAAACCCTCGGTTACCGGCGAACGCCCAATCTCGCCGTCTGCCGCGAACTGCTCAGTTAGTTAGGAGACCCGCCATTCTCTTCACCCCATCAGGCCTGACCTGAGGATTGGCTGCGCTTTCCGTCTTTCAAATGCACGTACAGGGCGCTCACCCGGCGTTGATCTGTCCCGTTCTCGTCGGAGAAACAGTCTCAAATCCGGCATCTCGATACCCTTCGTCGGCTGCGCCTGGCTGCCTCGCTTCTCGGCGCTTTTGGGTGGGTGTCTTGTTTGTTCTCCCTGGCAGTTCCGGCAGACGGTCGATGCTGTACAGACTCTGAATCGTCTCGTTAACACAGAATGGGGAGCAGGGTCTGACCGGACCTTCTGGCGAGACCCGGCACGGACCCTTGAGGCGCAGCACGCCTCCACGGCACGAGAGTTCGCGCCGGTTACGCCCGAGGACTGCGATGGGCGGCTCCATCGATGACCACACTCCCTGTCCGACTTCTCCGCCCGACTTTAACGGCTGGGGGCGGGGGAGGCAAACGGCTTGCCCCGGGCGGGGCAGGCGGTCGTGAGGCAGGGACGGTCGCCGCTATGCCTTCCTGACGAAGCGTACGGGGCGGATTCCGGATGATGCCGCGATCATGGGCAGGGCGGGGTGCCGGGATTCGCGCTCAGAAGGCGTCCAGGGTCTCGTGGACGATGTCTTCCAGCAGATCCTCCACGGCCCGGAGGGATTCCTGCGATGCCTCGGTGCCCACCGGCACCGGGCGGCGGTAGGAGACGTAGACGGTGTCCGGTTCGTCCTCGGTCACGTAGACCGCCACGATGTACGGACAGAACACGATGTTGTGCACGTCCGCCTCCATCATGTGCCGGGAGACGGTGGCGCTGCAGAATTCGTAGGCCTGGCCTTCCAGGTAGATGGCCTCGCCGCCCACGTCCGCGGCGGTGCGCTGGAGCATGGCGGCGATGTGGGCCACGTTGTTGACCACGATGCCCCGGTTGGTGATGGCCATCTCCAGGCCTTCACGATAGGTCTCGAACTCCCCCTGCACCGAGTACACGCGCATGTGTTCGGTCTCCAGGTCCGGCCCCTTGGCCAGTGCGGCCGGGCTCAGCGCGGCCAGGGTGAACAGGGCGAGGACGGCAAGGAAGAACGGTTTCATGGGATTCTCCGGGTCATGGTGCCTGTGGATATTGGCCTGTGAATATTGGATTGAGACGCGCGATCCGGGTTCCGGCCCCGGCATGCGGCCGCACATGCTGTTGTTGTATCCGTGACGGTGTGAACGATGCCTGAACGGGGTCAGTCAGGGAAGTAATGTCCGGCATGCAAGAGGCGCGGCGCCCAATAGGGGTGGTCCAGACGTTCGACGTGGACGTGACCGCCAGAGGAGGGCGCATGGACGAAACGATTGTCACCCACGTAGATGCTCTCGTGTTCGGGCTTGTCATTTTCGATGCGGAAGAACAGGAGATCACCCGGCTCCGGACGGGCCGGGTTCACGGTACGCGCGCCGTTCGCCTGCACCTGCGTCTGGCGGGGCACCGGGATGCCGGCCGCGTCATAGGCAAAACGCACGAGGCCGCTGCAGTCGAAGCCGCGCGGTGTCTCGCCGCCGAACCGGTAACGGGTACCCACCTGCGCGAGCGCGGTGGCCACGACCTGTTCACGGGCGCTCCCCGTGTCGATGGCGGCATCGCCGGGGTCTGCGGGCGGCACGGGGGATGTGGCGCAGGCGCCCAGCAGGATGGCGAGGGCCATGCCGCCCGGCAGCCTGCCCATCCCGGCGCGCACTGTCAGGCGCCGCACGAACGGCCTGACCACGATCTCAGAACGGATCCACACGCTGGTAATCGGCGGGAATCCGGAACAGGTCCGGTGAGAGGGTGTCCGTGGAAACCGACTGCAGGGTGATCTCGCTGCCGTCCTCCAGGTTCTTCACCAGCACCGGCACGCCGTCCACGGCCGGCAGCATCTCGGCGCCCATGTCCGCGGCGAACGGCCCGCCCATGGACATGGCGATCTCCGACAGGCTCTGCATGAACTCGAACAGCACCTTCAATGTCCCGTAGTCGGCGGCGGACAGGCCGACGTGGCCGGCATCGGCGACACACAGTTCATTGGTGATCTCGCCTTCCAGCAGGACCTCCATGACCTGGCATCGGAAGCCGCCGATGGTCCGCTGTTCCCCGGTGGGGCGTGTCTCCAGCGAGGAGAGATCCGGGGCCGGCGGGTCCTCGCCGGAGAGCATGGCCGGGTCGACGCCCATCTGGCGCATCTGCTGCTCCATCATCTGGCGCTGCTCGGGCGGCATCTGGGCCATCTGCTCACGCATCTGTGCGAGGAAGTCCTCCTGCATGCCCTGAACCTCTTGCGCCTGCGCCTTGAGTCCTTCCTCGGTCAGTTGCGCGTAGCTGCGCTCCTCGTCGATCACCATGGTCAGTGTGCGGGTCTCCCGATCGAACAGGCTGTAGACCATGGAGCCGTCCGCTTCCCGTTCCTCCATGCGCACGTGGCCGCCCTGGATCATCAGCGTGCTGCCGGTGTCGGCACCCGTTTCCGTGAACTGCAGCGTGACATCCGCCTGCGCCGTCGCGACGAGGCCCAGCAGGAGGATGGCCGAAAATGCGTGGATCATGCGATCAATGCCCATGTGTTCACTCCGTCGTTGTTCTCTCAATGACTTGCATCATAGCCCAGTGATCGCCGGCCCGCCCAATCGCGCACGCATCTCACAGGCCGCATCGGCTCGCCGCCATCTGATGTGCGGGGGCAGAACGATGCCGATTTCCGTGAACCCGGCGACTGGCGTTCGCGGCACGCCTCATGCCCGGCCGGTGACGGACGCGGGCGGGCGCCGTATCACGGCTTGGGCTTCTTGCGCAGGGCGTCGATATTGATGGGCACGACCGTGTTCTGCTTCGGTTCGTCCACATAGCGGGGGCGCATGTTCATCTCCTGACCGAGTGCATCCGCCAGTTCCCGCTGGCGCTCGACGATCAGCGACAGGCAGTCGCGGATGTTGTGGATGGTCTTCTCGGTCAGCGGATGCTTCATGCCGGGCGGGGTGTTGGTGTCCCGGGCCACGTCGGTCAGCACGGTCTGCATGATGCGCAGGATGCGCTGTTCCTTGGTGAGCTCGGCTTCGCTGGCGTCGTGGTCGGTCATGGGGGATTCCGTGCGGCTGTGGGCGGGGTCTGACCGCCCATTTTACCAGTACGGGCACGGGACGTCTTGCGGGCACCGGCATCCCCTGTGAAAGGCCGGGATTATCCGGCATGCATCCGGTCGGGGGGCCGATCGATACCCGTCCCGGGCAGGGGATACCGGCCATGAATGCCCGGCGTGCCCCACCGAAGGCCCCCACTGCGCCCGCGTGATGCGGCTACGCCTTGTCCGGCCGGCCGGCGTCCATGCAGCGGGCAATGTCCGCCAGGGGCAGATCATCCCGCCGGGTGTCGATGGTCACCACGGGCTCGTCCGCCTCCAGCGGGTCCGCGTTCGTCAACTGATGGGCCAGGACCTCGAGGCCCGCATCCGATGCATCCCGGTCGGCGGACTGGCGCCGGCGGATGCGCTCGCGGAGCACGGGTTCCGGCGCAACATAGTCGAGGATGCAAAACGGGAGCTCCAGTTCCCGGGCCAGCGCGGCAAACCGGTCGCGCCGGGCGCGCTCCAGGAAGGTGGCGTCCACCACCACCGGAAGACCCGACTCGAGCACGTTCCGGGCGAGCGCCGCCAGGCGGTTGTAGGTACGCACATCCATGTCCTCGGAATAGATGCCGCTGCCCACGCCGCCGGTATCTCGTTCGCGGCTGTCCATGCCGGACAGGCGCTTGCGTTCCACGTCGGAGCGGATCCGGATCAGGCCGAACCGTTCCACCAGCGGCTGGCTGCGGGTGGTCTTGCCGGAACCGGAGAAGCCGTGATTGATGAATAGCGCGCGCGGGACGGGCCGCGTGAGGGATTCCGCCAGGTCCAGATAGCCGTGGCAGCGGGATTGCGCCTTGCGGCGATCCGCGTCCGCGACGCCTTCCTGGCCGAGGCGGATACCGGACACCTTGGCGCGCACCATGGCGCGGTAGACCTGATAGAAGCGCAGCAGGCGCAGGCCTTCGTAGTCGCCGCTTCGTTCCAGCCAGGCGTTGAGGAAACGATGGGCATGGGCGGGGGCCTCCCGGTCCATGAGATCCATGGTGACGAATGCGATTTCGCTCATGATGTCGATCCAGCGCAGCCGTTCGCTGAACTCGATGCCGTCGAACACCAGCACCCGGCCGTCCACGTGGGCCATGTTACCCAGGTGCATGTCGCCGTGGCATTCGCGCACGAAGCCCCGGGCGTGGCGTTCGGCGATTGTGTCGAACAACTGCTCGAAGGCCTGCCCGGTCCACCGGGCGATGCGATCCAGCTGGTCGAGGCGGCGGGGGTCGGAAAGCCTCGGCCGGAGCTGCTCGAAGTTCTGCTCCATGGGTTCGTACACCGCGGCGGGCGTGCCCGGATCGCTGTCCGGTTCCGCACGCGGTATACGCTCGTGGAACGCCGCCACGCACCCGGCCAGTTCGTCCATCCACTCGATGGGCAGGGCGCCGCGCTCCAGCAGCTTATCCATTTCACGCTCACGGTCGAAGCGTGCCATGCGCACGGCATACTCGAAGGGCTCCCCGGCGCCGTCGAACCGCGGGGCGTCCGGCGTGCCGCTGAAGGCCACCACGGCCTGGTAAAGATCCGGCGCCAGGCGGCGGTTGATGCGCAGTTCCTCCTCGCAGAAGAAACGGCGCCGTTCCAGGGTGGAGAAGTCCAGGAAGCCCAGATCCAGGGGCTTCTTGAACTTGTAGGCGTAATCACCCGCCAGCAGCACCCATGAGATGTGGGTCTCGATACACTCCACATCGTCCACCGGATGGGGGTAGGCGTCGGGGCGTTTCAGGGCCTCGATAAGCCGGTGCTGGATGTCTTGCTGGTCGGTCATGGTCTCCGGGCGGGGCGGCTGTGAGTTGGCGTCATGTCCACCTTCCTGAAATCGGGATCAGGCGATTGAACGCAAGGGAAATGATCGGGTCAACAACCCTCTCGGCCCCGGCGCATGGCTTCTCGTTTCCTGCCGTTCGCTTTCAGGCCTCCCGTAACGAATGCCTGAAGGGCCGGCAGGGCCCCCATGGTACAGCATCCACCGGCGCACCCCTCCCCGGGACCGGGTGCACGGATAGGACCGGCCCAAAAGCTGTAGAATGCCCGCCCCATGGCACGCCGCAAACCCGCCAAGAAGACCACCTCCCGCCGCAAGGGCAAGACCCGCCGCCGCGCCGCGCGCGGGCCGCGCCGATTGTGGCGTGCCGCCTTCGGCGCCCTGCTGATCGGCATCCTGGGCCTGGGCGGTTATGTCGCCTACCTAGACTACGAGATCCACACCCAGTTCGAAGGCAAGCGCTGGTCCCTGCCGGCGCGGGTGTTTGCCCGGCCGCTGGAGCTTTACCCCGGCCGCGGCCTGGACAGGGAGCAGTTCGTGCGGGAGCTGGAGCTGCTCCACTACCGGCGCGGTGATGCCATCCGCGGCGGCGAGTTCCGGGAGCAGGGCGGGCGCATCTTTCTCAGCACCCGCGGCTTTCCCTTCGCCGACGGACCGGAACCACCGCGCCGCCTGATCGTGGAGATCCGCGGCGGGCAGGTGGCCGGTCTGACGGATATCGAGACCGGGCAGCCCGCCACCCTGGCCAGGCTGGAGCCGGCGCTGATCGCCAATATCTATCCGGCGCACGGCGAGGACCGGGTGCTTGTGCGGCTGGACGAAGTGCCCGATACGCTGGTGGATGCCCTGATCACCGTGGAGGACCGCCGCTTCCACGAACACCGGGGCGTGGACTTTACTGCCATCGCCCGTGCCGCGCTGGCCAACCTGCGCGCCGGGCGCACCGTGCAGGGCGGCAGTACCCTCACCCAGCAACTGGTGAAGAACTACTTCCTCACCCAGGACCGGACCCTGCGGCGCAAGATCAACGAGGCCATCATGGCCCTGCTGCTGGAGCGGCGCTATTCCAAGCCGGAGATCCTGGAGGCCTACCTGAATGAGGTCTACCTGGGCCAGGACGGGCAACGCTCCATCCATGGGTTCGGGCTGGCCAGCCAGTTCTACTTCCAGCGGCGGCTGGACGAGCTGGGGACGGACCAACTGGCCCTGCTGGTGGCCATGGTGCGCGGGCCGTCCTACTACGATCCGCGCCGGCGCCCGGAACGCGCGCTGACCCGGCGCAACCTGGTGCTGGATCTGATGGAGGCCCAGGAGGGCCTGTCCGCCGATGCCGCCCGGCGGGCCCGGGCGCGCCCCCTGGGCGTCAGCGCCCGCCCGCCTTCGGGCGTGACTCCGTTTCCCGCCTTTCTGGATCTGGTACGCCAGCAGTTGCGCCGGGATTACCGGGAACGGGACCTGCAGACCGAGGGACTGCTCATCTTCACGACGCTGGACCCCGGCATCCAGATGGCCGCCGAATCCGCCGTGGCCGGACGTCTGGCCTGGATCGAACGCGCCCGGGGCCTCGACGTGGGCAGCCTGCAGGCCGGCGCGGTGGTCAGCGCCGTGGACAGCGGCGAGGTGCTGGCGGTGGTCGGGGACCGCAACCCGCGGCACGCCGGCTTCAATCGGGCCGTCAACGCCCGGCGTCCCGTGGGCTCGCTGCTGAAGCCGGCGGTGTACCTGGCGGCCCTGTCCCGGCCCGCCGAGTACACGCTGGCGACGATGCTCGATGACGGCCCGCTGACCGTCCGCCTGGAGGACGGCTCCGACTGGAGCCCGCGCAACTACGACCGGGAGCATCATGGCCAGGTGCCGGCACTGGAGGCCCTGGTGCACTCCTACAACATCTCCACGGCACGGCTCGGCCTGTCCGTGGGCCTGAACCGGGTTATCGACCAGATCCATCGGCTGGGCGTGGCGCGCGATCTCCGCCCCTATCCCTCGCTGCTGCTGGGGGCCGTGGAGCTCTCGCCCCTGGAGATGACCCACATGTACCAGTCCCTGGCGGCCGGCGGATTCGAGACGCCGCCCCGGGCCATTCGCGAGGTGATGAACCAGGAGGGCGCCTTGCTGCAACGCTACGGCCTGAACCTGCGCCAGGCCGCGGACCCGGCGGCCGTTTACCTGGTGACCGCCGCGCTTCACGAGGTCACCCGGCGGGGCACCGGCGCGGCGCTTCGCGGTCTGCTGCCCGAAGGCCTGCCGGTGGCCGGCAAGACGGGCACCACCGGTGACAATCGCGATGCCTGGTTTGCCGGATACGCGGGGGATTATCTCTCGGTCATCTGGGTGGGCCGCGACGACAACGCCCCCATGGGGCTGTCCGGCAGCTCCGGTGCACTGCCCGTGTGGGCGGAGCTCATGGGCGGGATTTCCCGCCGGGGCTTGGAGCCCGTGCGTCCCGATGGCGTAGAATGGCTGCTCATCGACCCCGCCAACGGCCTGCGCGCCGTGGAAGGTTGCGAGGGCGCGCTGTGGATGCCGTTCATCGATGGATCGGCGCCCGGTGGCATGTCTCCCTGCGCGGACGGGGTCCCCGCCGCGGTGCGGCGTTCCTTCCGCTGGTTCAGAGGGCTGTTTGAGTAATGCACAGATCCATTCGCCTCGTGGCCGTGATCCTTGCGGCCGCGGTCCTGTCCGCCTGCGCCGCGCCCCAAGCCACGCGGGTTCCCGACGACGAGACCGCCCGGCCGGCACCCCTGCCTGATCCGGACCCCCGCCCGGCCCTGGCCCGGGAACCCGCCCCGGACGCAGCCCCGTCCGGCGGCACCGGCGCGGTGGCCGAACTCATGGCCGAGGCGGACCGGCAGCTTGTCTCCGGCGATGCGGACGGCGCCGCGGCCAGCCTGGAACGCGCCCTTCGCATCAATGCGCGGGATGCACGGCTGTGGCAGCGCCTCGCGGTGGTTCGCCTGGAGCAGGGACACCCGGTGCAGGCGGAGGCCATGGCCGCGCGCTCCAACGGACTCATCCGGGGTGACCGGGCGATGATGGCGCGCAATTGGCGCATCATCGCCGAGGCACGGCGCATGGCCGGCAACGAGGCGGGGGCGCGCGACGCGGATGCCCGGGCCAACGCCCTCTCCGGCGAACGCGGATGAACCCGTCCGCAGCCGAGGTGCTGGGGCCCGACGGCCCGCTTGCGCACAGCTTGGACAACTTCAAGGCCCGGACCGCGCAGCAGCGCATGGCCGAGGCGGTGGAGCGGACCCTCGAGGCCTCCGGACGCCTGGTGGTGGAGGCCGGCACGGGCGTGGGCAAGACCTTCGGTTATCTGGTGCCCGTGCTCATGGACGGGCGCCGCGTGATCCTGTCCACCGGCACCCGCAATCTTCAGGACCAGCTCTTTCACAAGGATCTGCCGTTCGTGCGCGACGCGCTGGTGGCTGCCGGACTCGGGCGGGTACCCCGGGTGTCCCTGCTCAAAGGTCGGTCCAACTACCTGTGCCTGCACCGCATGGCGCTCACCCGCGCCGAGGGGCGCCTGGACGACCGCCGCCAGGTGGACCAGTTGCTGCGCGTGGAGCGCTGGTCCTCGCGCACCATGCGCGGCGACATCTCGGAACTGCCGGACATCCCCGAAGACTCGCCCCTGTGGCCCCAGGTCACATCCACCACCGACAACTGCCTGGGCCAGGACTGCCCGGAGTATGACGGCTGTTTCGTGGCCCGCGCCCGCCGCGATGCCCAGGAGGCCGACGTGGTGGTCATCAACCACCACCTGCTCATGGCGGACCTGAGCCTCAAGGAGGAGGGCTTCGGAGAAATCCTGCCCTCCGCCGACGCCTTCATGCTGGACGAGGCCCACCAGCTACCGGATGTGGCGTCCGTCTTCTTCGGCCGGACCGTGGGCAGCCGCCAGCTCCTTGATCTGGCCCGGGACGCGGTCGCCGAACAGTTGCGCGAGGCCTCCGACATGGCCGGCCTGCGTGATGCAGCGGACGCCCTGGCCCGGGCGGTGACCCGGGTACGCGCCTCGCTGGGCACGGGCATCGGGCGTGGCCCCTGGGGCCGCTGGGACGGCAACGCGCAGGTGAACGAGGCCATGGACGAACTGGTGACGGGCATGGACACCCTGGTGACCTGGCTCGACACCGCAGCCGAGCGGGGCAAGGGACTGGAGCAGTGCGCCCGGCGCGCCAATACCCTTCAGGAACGGCTCGCCGCCTTCCTGGCCCCGGAGGATGAGACGGTGCGCTGGTACGAGACCTACACCCGGGCCTTCGCGTTGCATGCCACGCCCCTCAACGTGGCCGAGCGTTTCGGCGAGCGCATGGGAGCCTACCCGAGCGCGTGGATCTTCACCTCGGCCACGCTGTCGGTGGGCGGGCGCTTTGAGCACTTCACGGGCCGGCTGGGCCTGGAGGGCGCGGACACCCTCCTGCTGGACAGCCCGTTCGACTACAGCCGCAACGCGCGGCTGTACCTGCCGCCCAACATGCCCCAGCCCAATGCGCCGAACTACACGCGCGCGGTGGTGGATGCGGCGGTGCCTGTCCTGGAGGCCAACCCCGGTGGCACCTTCCTGCTGTTCACCAGCCACCGGGCGCTGCGCGAGGCCGCGGACCTGCTGGCCGACCGGATTCAGCGCCCCCTGCTGGTGCAGGGCACCGCGCCCCGGGACGAACTGCTGGCCCGTTTCCGCTCGGCGGGAGACGCGGTGCTGCTGGGTGCGCACAGCTTCTGGGAGGGCGTGGACGTGCGCGGCCGCGCGCTTTCCTGCGTGATCATCGACAAGCTGCCCTTCGCTGCCCCGGACGACCCGCTGCTGGAGGCGCGCCTGCAGGCGATCCGCGAGCAGGGCGGCAATCCGTTCATGGATTACCAACTGCCCCAGGCGGTGCTCAGTCTCAAGCAGGGGGTGGGGCGTCTGATCCGCGACGTGACCGATCGGGGCGTGCTCATGATCTGCGACCCGCGTGTGCGCACCAAGGCGTATGGCCGCCTGTTCATCAGCAGCCTGCCGCCTGTCCCGAGGCTGGACAACCTGGCCGAGGTGGCCGGTTTTCTCATGAGCGACGATGAGGCATTCCATGAAGCTGCTGGCCATTGAAACCGCCACCGATGCCTGTTCAGCCGCCCTGTGGCTGGACGGCACGCTGACCCGCCGCCATGAAGTGGCGCCCCGGGAACACACCCGCCTGATCCTGCCCATGATGGACGAACTGCTGGCCCGCGCCGGCGTGCGTCTCGCGGACCTGGACGCGCTCGCCTTCGGCCGCGGTCCGGGCGCCTTCACCGGGGTGCGCATTGCCGCCGCCGTCATCCAGGGCGCCGCCTTCGGCGCGAATCTTCCCGTGGTGCCCGTCTCCACGCTCGCCGCCCTCGCCCAGCAGGGCCTGGACGCAGGGGCCTCCCGCGTCCTCGCCGCCCTCGATGCCCGCATGGGCGAGGTCTACTGGGGCGCGTTCGAGGCGGATGCCGGGGGGCTGGCTGTTGCCGCCGGTCCTGAACGGGTCGTCGCGCCGGATGCGGTACCCGTCCCCGAGGGGACGGGGTGGCATGGCGCGGGTTCCGGGTGGGCGGCCTATGAGGACGTTCTGCGCGGGCGCCTGGGTTCATGCATCGGCAGCATCGATCCCGCTTCGTGTCCTTCCGCCGCCGAAGTCGTCCGCCTCGCCGTGCGCGACTTCGCTGCGGGCCTCGCCGTCCCCGCCGAGCAGGCGCTGCCCGTGTATCTCCGGGACAAGGTGGCCGACAAGCCCAGGCCCGTGGCCGGGGTCTGACGCGAAGTCCAAAGCGTAGATGCAGAAGGCGTTTAGCCACAGAGGGCACAGAGGTCACAGAGAACTGAAAGCGGGGAAGCGGCTCTCCGGCTGCTATCCGTGCATCCACCTGGGAAGCCTGCACCCACCATACCTTCTCCTCTCTGTGACCTCTGTGTCCTCTGTGGCTCCAAACAGATTTTCGATACAACGGCACTCTCTGGTGGCCGCGCCGCGCGTGCTCTACCCTGCGGACCTGTTCCGTGGCTCGGACAATGCGCAGCCGCATCCGGCGGGCCGGGCTCGATGAACAGATCGATGCGCCCGTCGAGACGCGAAGCCGCGAAGAACCCTGCGTAAGGATCTTGCCTTATGACCGATCTCCATAGCGCCTCCGTGTCGTCGCGTCTTCGCGTTGAGGCCTGCACCGTACCCACCGCCCCGCCGCTGTTCGAAGCCCGCATCCGCACCCTGCCTGAGGACTTCATCGTCGAGGAGCTCTCCGCCGCCGAGCCGGACGGGCAGGGCGAACACGTGTGGGTACTGCTGGAGAAGACCGGCTGCAACACGGAACACGCGGCCCGCTGCCTCGCCCGCGCCGCGGGCGTGCCCCGCGGCGCCGTGGGCTACGCCGGGCGCAAGGACCGACACGCCGTCACCACCCAGTGGTTCAGCGTCCAGCTTCCCGGCAGGGACGCCCCCGACTGGTCCGTGCACCTCGGCCCGGAGTTCCGCGTCCTGCGTTCCGAACGCCACAGCCGCAAGCTCAAGACCGGTTACCTCCTGGGCAATCGCTTCCGACTCACGCTGCGCGACTGCCGCGGCGATCTCGACGGTCTCGCAGAACGCCTCGATCTCATCCGCGCCCACGGTGTCCCCAATTACTTCGGCCTCCAGCGCTTCGGCCGGGACGGCGCCAACCTGGACAAGGCGCTCGCCATGTTCGAGGGCCGACTCCGCGTGCGCGACCGAAAGCTGCGCGGCCTCTATCTCTCCGCCGCCCGATCCGAACTGTTCAATCGGGTGCTCGCCAGGAGGGTGGAGCAGGGCACCTGGTGCCGGGCCCTGCCCGGCGACGTGATGATCCTGGACGGCAGCCGCAGCCACTTCCTGGCCGAGACAGTGGACGCCACGCTGGAGGCACGGGTGCGCGCCGGGGATGCGCACCCGAGCGGGCCCATGTGGGGCAGGGGGGCGCTGGATACGCGCGGCGCGCCGGCGGCACTGGAGCAGGCGGTGGGGGACGGGGAGCCGGTGCTGGCGCGGGGGCTGGAAGATGCCGGATTGAAGCAGGAGCGGCGGGCCCTGCGCATGCGGGTGGCCGGGCTGAGGCATGAGTGGGCGGAAAGGGAGACCCTGGTGTTGGAATTCGAACTGCCTGCCGGGGGATACGCGACGATGGTGCTGGCGGAGATCGCCGGGGGCGATGATACCGGGATCGGGGACATGGAAGCGTAGGCGGGTGCTTCCGGCCGGCGCCTACCCCATCAGGGCACGCACGATCCCCGCCACCGACAACACCATCAGCGTGATCAGCACAAACCGCCGATAGGTCGCCTGGGCGCTTGCCACGAAGGTGCGGTGCCCGACGGCGATCCCGGCGAACATGGGGATGGTCAGAACCGCCGCCGCGATCAGCGTCTGCAGATTGATCAGGCCATAGACACCGGCCACACCGGCCATGTAGGTGCTCTGAAACATCACGTAGGCCACCAGAGTCGCCCGGACGATGGCCATCTCGGCGCTGATGGACAGGAACATCACCGCCACGATCAGCCCGCCCGAACCGGCGGCCCCTGTCATCATGCCCGACGCCAGCCCGGTACCGAGGGCGAGGCGCTTGCGTCCTTTCAGGGGAAAGCGGTAGCCCCGCCACAACAGGATCGTGGTGGCCAGCACCATGGCGGAGATCACCAGACGAAGCTGGGCGTCGGGCAGATTTGCCAGCAGGTAGGCCCCCGCGGGCACGCTGACCAGTGAACCGCCCATCAGCAGGGCCAGCGTGGTCCGGTCCACATGGCGCCATACGGTGGGCATCATGTGGATGCTGGCGATGATCTCCATGAGCATGAGCATGGGCACCACCATGGAGGGCGGCAGGAACAGGGACAGGCTCAGGGTCACCAGCGCGCTGAAACCGAACCCCGAGTAGCCCCGCACGATTC
>SKOF01000556.1 GCA_007120155.1 Thioalkalivibrio sp.
CGAGCGGAGCGGAAGCGGAAAAGCGGAGCGTTGCGACCAACTCATAGCGGAACACGGTCGACATCGCACACCAAGGAGGTGATCATATGCTTCACGCTTTCGTCGACTTTTGTTGTCAGGTCATCGCGTCCGCATCTGGCGTGCTTGGCTGGTGATCCATAGGTAGGTCGAGGGGGGTCAGCGGATGAGTATTAAACCCGTTCATTTCTACGTTGGGGCGGTGGTGGCTGCAGCGGCTCTCGCTGTGGCTGCTCAGGATTGGTACGCATTCGCGGAACTGCCGTCGCATGCTTTGATCGGCCTCGGCCTTCTCACGGCCATTGGTCTAGTTTCTGAAGGGACAGCCCTTCGCCTCACGCTCTCCCGAGGCAAGGCGACCTCATCCGTCACTTTCCTGCCGCTGCTTGCTTGCGTCCTGCTCTTCGGCCCGACGGCTGCGGTTGTGTTCTATTTGCTGAATGGGCTCTTGGCGGAGTTCTTCATTCGGAAGAAGGATCCTCTTCGGGCCACGTTCAACGCCTCCCAGTACGTCCTCTCGACAGCGGTGGCTGGATGGGTCTTTACGAGTGTTGGAGGGGAGGCCATCGCGGCTGCCCCACAGCCGCTCGAGACGGCCGTGTTCGACCCGAACCTTGGTGCCTTCGCTGCATTCGGATTCGTATTCCTCCTGACGAACAATCTGCTGGTCTTCAATGCGATCAGCCTCTCTGCTCCCGGGCGCTTCGGGCGAGTACTCCGAGAATTAGTTCGCCGACAAACTTGGTCGTTCGTCGCCGACCTGATGATATCTCCGTTGGGATTGGTAATCGCATCGCTGTATCTCCAGATCGGGTATTTGGGCATTCTCATAAGCCTACTCCCGATCATTTTTGTGAGGTATTCCTACCTCTCGAAGTTTCAACTGGAGCAAGTCAACCAAGACCTTCTCAAAGCTCTCGTGATGGCCATAGAAACGAGAGACAAGTACACCTCTGGCCATTCGGTGCGCGTACAGCGCCTTTCAGAGCGGATCGGCCGTGCACTTGGGTTGCCCGACCGAAAAATTGAGACATTGAGCACTGCGGCCCTATTGCACGACATCGGGAAGATTGAGGTTGTTTATGAGGAGATCTTGCAAAAGCCGGGTGCATTGACCGAGGAGGAGCGAAGGATCATTCAATCGCACGTGACCAGGGGTGTCGAGATCCTGACATCGCTTTCGTCCTCCAGGCCAGAAGTTATCGAAGCGGTTCGCTATCACCATGAAGCGTGGGATGGATCAGGTTATCCCTATGGGATCAGCGGCGCTGACATACCGTTGTATGCCCGGATAATCGGAGTAAGCGATGCAATCGACGCCATGTTGTCAGATCGCCCCTACCGGAAGGCGTTGGAGATCGAGGACGTGAAAGATCAACTACGACAATTTCGAGGGCGCCAGTTCGACCCCGAGATCGCTGATCGTGTTCTTGAAGACGACGTGGTTGAAGAACACGTGAAGGAGATTGAACTCTCCCGTGGGGTCAGAGCATTGGGTGTCCAGGCGGTCCCATTGGACTTGCAGGATGCCCATGCCGCATCGGCGGAACGATCAGCTTAGTCGGACGCCATAGCGGCTCGGAACCGACTTAACAAGAAGCCAAGTTGGTTCCGATTCAGGAAATCGTTCAGAATCTCCGTAGGAGCCACACCAGGGCCTCCTACGCGGATCCGCTCGATTTCTACGTTTGCCCAACCTAGTTGGAAGCGCCCCCACAACTGCCCGGAGCCTGTCTCCAAGATTTCCAGTGCTCTTGTGCGGGAATCTGTCACCTGCGCTATCCGAGCTTTCGCGATCACGACGAGAGAATGATCGAAAGGATACCGAGTGGCGATTGACAACAGGTCTTCTGCGAAGTCCCGTGCAGTCCCTACCTGTCCAAGTCCCAGATGTGAAAGTGCCAAACCCGCGAGAGCCAAGTTCCGAGCCGGTTCTAGGGGGAGCGATGGGCTCTCCGCCAAGGCGGTAGAGAACGCTTTCTTTGCCATTGAGTAATCCCGCCGTTTCAGCTCGAGCTCGCCGAGGTTTACCATCAGGTGTGACCGCCCTGCGGGCATGGGAAGATCTCCCATGATGGCCTCGGCTTGAGCAAGGGCCACCTCCGCTCCGCCGACGTCCGCAGTCTCCAAGTACCACACGCCGATGTTGGCTTGGAGCTTGAATCGGCTAAACGGTCGTGCGACGGCCTTTAAACATTCAGCAGCCTCCCGGCGAACTGGCCAGTTCTCTTCCAAGCCCAAATCGCCAGCCATTATCCCCAGGATGACTTGCCAATTCAAAGTCTCCAAAGCCAAGTCAGAATTGGATCGCGCCAAAGCTGCTAGCCCCGAGGTCGGGGGCGTGCTTCTCTGATCCTCCAGTCCTTGATACAGCACATCAACGTGACGAAGCAACTTGAGCTTCGCACTCACGGGGTGATTCGCCCATGCAGAAAGGTGCTGTAACTCGGACAGTGTCCGTCGCACGCCAGAAACGTCGCCATTTCGACTCAAGACCCGCAGTTGCAGGTCAAATGCCGTATGGAGGTCTTCAATTAGACCCGTGCGTTGCATCTGATTGATTAGTGCCGCAAGCGGCTGAAGCAGGTCTGTGTTTGCGAACTTGGACTCGAATGCGATCGCGATTAGGGACCCAAGGCGAGCGCGAATCTCCAGAGCGCTGTCGGGCACTTGACGACTCAGTTTGATGCATCGCTCGAACTGCTGCTGAGATTCACCAAAATGTCCGGAACACAGCAGTCCTTCTGCAAAGCGGACACCGATCTCGGCCTGCGTCCTCGCATTACTGGAACCATGAGTGGTTGCAAGTTCAAGGATGTCGAGCGCCTGTTCGAGGCGGCCCTCCCGGTCAGCCTCCGTCGCCAACGTCAGGGCGGCGTCCGTTCCTTCCTCGGAAAGACCTGCGAGAAATAGGTGCCGAACTCGCCGAGAGGTTGAATCCCGATCCCTCTTTTCAGCCAGTACTGACGCGATCCTGCTGTGGAGAGCCGGCATCCGAGCAGTATCGAACTCTGCTTGGATGACAGATCCCACCAAGGGATGAGAAAACTCAAAGCGCCCTCCTCTCCAACAGACCAGACCGGTTCGAACCAATTCGTTGATTACAGCTTCTGTCCGACGATGCTCCCAATCAGTGACGGCTGAAAGCTCAGCCAATGCGAATGAACGCCCCCAGCATGCGGAGAACAAGAGTGCCTCCCGGCACTCTGTCGATAACCCGGCAACAGCGCCAGAAATGATCTTGGTCAGTGCTTGGCGTATCCCTATGTCAGGTCGGGAAAAGCCTTCTTGCTTTGAGAGTCGAAGGGCGTCGAATGCCATCATCAATCGACCGGGGCGCCCATTGGTCAGGTGTCGTAGGCCCTCTTCAAATGCTCCCTCGAATGAGATTGCGTCGGTGTCCACTGTTTCAAGATCCAGATCACAGGCCTCTACGAGCTGGGAGATGTCCTTCTCGAAGAGGCCTACCAAGGGGACCCGGAGGTCTTGATCCATCGGTGCACGACTCCCTCTTGGTTGATGGTCGCCTCCCCCCCCTTCCCCCGTCCCCACAATCGTCAACGAGCCATCCTTCCACCTCCGGTA
>SKOF01000200.1 GCA_007120155.1 Thioalkalivibrio sp.
GCACCGCCGGCAGCCCAGGGTGGCACAGCGCTTCGCGCTCCCCAGGGAGTACGAGGACAGGGGCATCCTGCGCTACGGATTCCACGGCCTGTCCTATGAGTACATCGCCTCGGTGCTTCCGGATGTCGACCCCCGGGCCGCCCGCGGGCGGACCGTGGTCGCGCACCTGGGCAACGGCGCCAGCATGTGTGCATTGCAGGACGGCCGCAGCGTGGCCACGACCATGGGCTTCACCGCCCTGGACGGTCTGCCCATGGGCCAGCGATGCGGCAGCATCGATCCGGGCGTACTCCTGCATCTGCTTCAGAACGAAGGTATGAGCATTGCCGAGCTGGAGGACCTGCTCTACCGCCGATCCGGGCTGCTGGGCCTGTCCGGCGGCATCAGCGCCGACATGCGGGTACTGTTGACCAGCGACGAAGCGGCGGCCGCCGAGGCGGTGGAGTATTACGTCTATCGTGCTGTTCGGGAGATCGGCAGCCTGGCGGCCGCCATGGGCGGACTGGACGCGCTGGTGTTCACCGCCGGGGTCGGGGAGAATGCGGCCCCCATACGGCGGGGCATCTGCCGGCGCCTGGACTGGCTGGGTCTGCAGCTGGATGAAGCGGCCAACGAGCAGGGCTCGGGCTGCATCAGTACCGGGGGCAGCGGGGTCCACGCGTGGGTGATCCCCACCAACGAGGAGTTGATGATCGCCCGGCACACGCTGGATTGTCTGCAGATGGCGTGAGTCGGCACCGGCCGTGCCTTGAGGGCTGAAGGCATCCGGCCCGTTTGACTGCGGTGCGGTATCGGATGCGATGACATGCTATAAAAACGCGGGGGAGTTTCGTATTCGCGTGGGCTGCGCCTTCCATATCTCTCCGATCGCAACGGGTTTCGCGCCCTGTTTCGGGCGCGACATCGAACGGAACCGCATGGTGACAACGACGACTGCCGACCTGCCTGTTTCACTGCCGCGTCACGGTGAGTGGACCGGTGCCCGCGGCCGCGGAGTAGCTGGATATGCCGGTTAAGAAGCGTCAGAGCGGTTCGGCGGGCGCGCGCACGCTGCAGGTGCTGCATGCGGTGACCAATGCCCAGCTGCCCCTGGCACTTCCGGAGATCTCGGATCTGGTGGGTCTGCCCAAACCCACCGTACACCGAATCGTGGCCCTGCTGGAGGAGGAGGGCTACCTGCTCAAGGATGAGACCGGCCGTCGCTTCGTGCCCGGCCCGGCATTGCGTGACCTTGCCTACAAGGTGTTCCAGTGCGAGGCCATGCGCGGTCCGCAGCATCTGATCCTGCAGCAACTGGCGAAGAAGGTCGGTGAGGCCTGCAACATCGTGCTGCTCGAAGGTGACCGCATCACCTACCTGGACCGGGTGGATTCCGCCTGGCCGCTGCGGCTGCGATTTGATGTCGGTTCCCATGTGCCGCTGCACTGCACGGCCACCGGCAAGCTGTTGCTGGCCCTGCAGCCCAAGCGGGTGCGTGACCGCCTGATCGCCTCGCTGGTTCTCGAGCCCAAGACCCGCCACACCATCACGCGCCCGGAGGATTTTCAGCGTGAACTGGCGCGTACACGCCGGGAGGAGGTGGGCATCGACAACGAGGAATTCATCGAAGGGATGGCCTGTATTGCCGTACCCATCCGCCCGCCCAGGGGTGCGCCGATCGTCGCCGTATCCATTCATGCCTCCATTCCCCGCCGCTCCCTGGCGGAACTGCGCGCCATCCTGCCGGATCTGCGTGAGGCCGCCCGCGAACTCGCCCCCATCATGTACGGCTGAACCGCCGGGCAGACCCGGACCGTTGCGGCCGTCGTGACGATGCGGGCGATCCGGTCACCACGACCGCCCGGTGTCTCCCGTGCGATATTTCCCGACGGCAAGTCATTCATGTTTCTCGTAATCCATGCCTTCCGGGACAGGTGCATGCAATCCATGGGCCAGAACTTTTTCCCCTCTGATTGCGCAAAAACGACAAAATACGCAAAAAATGAGACGCATCATCTCGGGAATTGTCTATAATGGCCCCTTAATTTCGTACTGCCCGACGTGATTCGTGACCCGCCGCGGGCCCCGGTTCGGGAGGCCGGCCGCGGGACAGGATTCAGAGCCTGACCAATTTCCAAGGAGAAAGACTGATGAAACGCATGACCCCCAGTGAGGCTTTGGTGGAGACAATGGCTGCGCATGGCGTCACGAATGTCTTCGGCATCGTGGGTTCGGCGTTCATGGATGCGCTGGACATCTTCGAACCGGCGGGTATCCGTTTCATACCCACGGTGCATGAACAGGGATCCGCCCACATGGCAGACGGATACTCCCGGGTGACCGGGCGGCACGGGGTCTGCATCGCTCAGAACGGTCCGGGGATCACCAACTTCGTGACCGGCATCGCGGCGGCCTACTGGGCGCACAGCCCGGTGGTGGCGATCACCCCGGAGACCGGCACCAACTCCCAGGGCCTGGGCGGTTTCCAGGAGACCGAGCAGCTGCCGTACTTCGAGAAGATCACCAAGTACCAGGGGCACCTGAGCCGTTCGGACCGCATGGCGGAGCTTGCGGCGCGCTGTTTCAATCGTGCCATCAACGAGAACGCGCCCACGCAGCTCAACATCCCGCGTGATCTGTTCTATGGCGAGATCGAGTGCGAGATTCCGGGTCCGAAGGTCATCGAGCGCGGTGCCGGCGGCGAGCGCGAACTGGACCGGGCCGCCGACCTGCTGGCCGAGGCGCGTTTCCCGGTCATCATCTCCGGGGGCGGGGTGGTGATGTCGGATGGCGTTGCCGAGTGCATCGCACTTGCCGAGCGCCTGAGCGCGTCGGTGGTCAACAGCTACCTGCACAACGACTCCTTCCCGGCGAGCCACAAGCTCTGGGCCGGCCCGCTGGGCTACCAGGGCTCCAAGGCGGGCATGCAGCTCATGGAGAAGGCCGACGTGGTGCTGGCGCTCGGCAGCCGGCTTGGCCCCTTCGGCACGCTGCCCCAGCACGGGCTCGATTACTGGCCGAAGGATGCGCGCATCATCCAGGTGGACGTCAATCCGGACATGCTGGGGCTGGTGAAGGACACCGATGTGGATCTGCTGGGTGATGCGGCGGCGGTGGCGCGTGCGCTGCTGGCAAGACTCAAGGACCGCAAGCTCGCCTGTGACGCCACCCGCGACGAGCGGCTGGGCACCATCGAGGCCGCCAAGGGCGCGTGGGAAAAGGAGCTCGACTCCTGGAGCCACGAGCGCGACGAGTGGAGTCTGAAGGCGGCGGAGACGGACGGCGGTCTGCACCCGCGCCAGGTGCTGCGCGAGCTCGAGAAGGCCATGCCCGGCAACGCCATGGTTTCCACGGACATCGGCAACATCTGCTCGGTGTCCAATTCCTACCTGCGCTTCGAACAGCCAAGGAGCTTCTTTGCGGCCATGAGCTTCGGCAACTGCGGCTACGCGCTGCCGGCGATCATCGGCTGCAAGGTGGGTGCGCCGGACCGACCGGCGGTGGCTTACGTGGGCGATGGCGCCTGGGCGATGAGCATGGTGGAGATCCTCACCTGTGTGCGGGAGAACATCCCGGTCACGGCGGTGGTGTTCAACAACCGCCAGTGGGGCGC
>SKOF01000373.1 GCA_007120155.1 Thioalkalivibrio sp.
ACCGTGCGCACGGGGTTCAGTCCTGGAAGCTGTGTTCGGGGCCGGGGAAGCGCCGCTCGCGCACCGCCGATACATAGGCGGCCAGGGCCGCCCGGATGTCGCCGGTCTCCGCCAGAAAGTCCGCGGCAAAGCGTGGCGGCCGCCCGGTCATGCCCAGCACGTCGTGCAGCACCAGGATCTGCCCGTCACAGTCGGCGCCGGCGCCGATGCCGATGACCGGAATATCCACGATCCCCCTGATCTCCGCGGCCAGTACCGAGGGCACGCATTCCAGCAGCAGCATGTCTGCGCCCGCATCCTGGAGCGTTACCGCGTCGCGCATCATGCGTTCGCCCGCGTGGACGCCACGCCCCTGGACCCGGTAGCCGCCCAGCTTGTGGATGGACTGGGGGCGAAGGCCCAGATGGGCGCACACGGGAATCCCGTGGCGCGCCAGCGCCGAGACCACTTCGACCTGGCCGCCGTCACCCTCGAGTTTCACCATCTGCGCGCCGCCTTCCTGCATGAGGCGCGCGGCGTTGGCCAGTGCCTGTGCGGGGCCCGTGTAACTCATGAAGGGCATGTCCGCCATGAGCAGCGCGCGCTCGCAGCCACGGGCCGCCATGGAGGTGTGGTAGATCATGTGGTCCAGGGTCACCGGTACCGTGGTGTCGTGGCCCTGCACCACCATTCCCAGTGAATCGCCCACCAGTATGACGTCCACGGCCGCTTCGTCCAGCAGGCGGGCGAAGCCGGCGTCGTAGGCGGTCAGGCAGACAATGGGTGAGCGCGCCTTGCGCATCTCCTGGAGGCGCCGGATGGTGGTGCGTGGCTGTTCGGTCTGTACACTCATGGGTAACACCCTCGCCGGCTCGTGGCGCCGGCCTGACGATCACATGGCAAAAGGCAGCGGATTGAAATAATGGCGACCGGCGCCCATGCCGCGCATGAAATCCAGCAGTTGTTGATAGTCGGCGTCGCGATTGACCCAGTCGATGCCGCCGGCATTGACGATCAGCAGCGGCGCATCCTCGTAATGATAGAAGAACCCGGCATAGGCCTCACTCAGGCGGTGGAGATAGGCGCTGTCTATGAGCCGCTCGTAACTGCGCCCGCGCCGCGCCACCCGCTCCAGCAGCACCTCCACCGGGGCCTGGAGATAGATGACCAGATCCGGTTTGGGGGCATCCAGGGTCAGTTGTTCGTAGACCTGCTCGTAGAGGCCGTGTTCCGCGTCGTCCAGGGTCACCTGGGCAAACAGGCGATCCTTTTCCACCATGAAATCCGCCACGCGCACCGGCTTGAAGATGTCCCCCTGGCGCAGGGCGGCCAGTTGACGTACCCGCTGCATGAGAAAAAACAGTTGGGTGGGCAGGGCGGCGCCCCTGGGGTCGTGGTAGAAACGCTCCAGGAACGGGTTGTCCTCCGGCGTCTCCAGGATCAGTTCGGCGTTGAAGGTGTCCGCCAGGCGCCGGGCAAGGCTCGTCTTGCCCACGCCGATGGGTCCCTCCACCGCGATATAGGACGGCGTCTCCCGGCTCATGCATCCCCCCCGAGTCGCTTCAGTTCCCCCCGCGGACAGCGGCGCAGCGAATCCGCCAGCAGCCCCAGACCCCGGATCTCCAGATCCGCCGGCGCAATCTCTGCCAGAGGGTACAGGACAAAGGCCCGCTCCGGGATGCCCGGATGCGGAATCCGGAGTTCCGGTGAGTCGATGCGCGCGTCCCCGTAGGTCAGGATATCCAGATCCAGGGTGCGGGGGCCCCAGCGGGTGCCGTTGCGCACCCGGCCATGGGTCTGTTCCACCGCCAGCAGGGCGGCCAGCAGCTCCGGGGCGGCCAGCCCGGTGGCCAGGCAGGCCACCGCATTGACGTACTCCGGTTGGTCCGGCGGCCCCAGCGGTGGGCTGGAATACAGGGATGAGCGGGCCGTGCAACGGGTGCGGGGCAGGTGATCGAGCGCCTGAAGGGCCCGGGACACCTGACTCCGGGGGTCCTGCAGGTTGCTGCCCAGACCGATGTAGGCGATGACCTCAGTCACCGGCATCGGGTCGCCGCCTGCGGGGGCGTCGCCGGCGACGGCGGCTGCCGCCGGGACTGGCGCCGGTTGCGTCGGGCGCAGAGATCATGCGCCGCTGCTCGTCGGCGCTGACCTCCTGGATCGTTGTCCACCACTGGCAGCCTTCTTCCAGGGCCTCACCGGAGGCGGCCCGCAGGCAGTAGAAATCATAAGCCGCACGGAAGCGCGGGTGCCCCAGCAGGCGCAATGCGCGTCCGCCCCGGCGCTGTTCGAAACGCGGCTGCATCTCCCAGATCTCGCGCATGGGCAGTCCGATGCGTTTGGGGATCGAGATATGCGCTGCCTGTTCCGCCAGCACGACGCCGCCCGCCTGCTGCAGGGCCTGGAGCCAGGGGGTGTCCGATTCGATGAGACGGTCCGCGATGCGGCGTACCGGCTCCCAGAGCATGACGGCGTACAGGAAGGCCGGGTTCACACCCTTGCCCTCGTGGATGCGCTCGTCCGTGTTTTTCAGGGCGTTGGCCACGAAGGTGATGGGGAATCCGTTCTCCTCGTGCATCAGGGATTCCTCGGTGGCCGGGAACAGATAGCGGAAGAGGTCGTAGCGGCGCAGCATCTCGAAGGTCTGCAGGCCGTAGCCGCCGTGGAACAGCTTGATGGCCTCGTCGAACAGGCGCGCCGGCGCCACCTCGGCCAGCAGCCCGGCCATGCGCGGGATGGCCGCCTCGCACGCCGGATCCACGCGAAATCCCAGTTTGCCGGCAAAGCGTACCGCCCGCAGCATGCGCACCGGGTCTTCACGGAAGCGCACCTCCGGCTCGCCGATCAGGCGCAGTACCCCCTCGCGCAGGTCCGCCATGCCGCCGGCGTAGTCCACCACGGAAAAGTCACTGATGTCGTAATACAGGGCATTGATGGTGAAATCGCGCCGCCAGGCATCCTGTTCGATGGTGCCATAGACGTTGTCGCGGATCAGGCGCCCGTCCTCGATGAGCGCATCGCCGTTCCCGCAGTCGCCGTCGCCGGCGTCGTCGTCGCCGTTGGCGTGCGGCGCTCGGAAGGTGGCCACCTCGATGATCTCGCGGCCGAAATGCACATGGGCCAGGCGGAAGCGCCGGCCGATGAGCCGGCAGTTGCGAAACAGCCGGCTGACCTCCTCCGGATGCGCATTGGTGGCGATGTCGAAGTCCTTGGGCTCGCGCCCCAGCAGCAGGTCACGCACGCCGCCGCCCACCAGGCAGGCCCGGAACCCGGCTTCCTTCAGGCGGTAGAGGACCTTGAGGGCATTCCGGCTGATGTTGGCCCGAGAGACACCGTGTTCGGCCCGGGGTATGACCACCGGCGAGGCGGACGAGGCATCGGATGACGGATGGCCGTGAGGGGTGGCTGTGTTGTGCTGCTCCATTGGCGGGTTATAATACCAGCTTTGCCATTTCCGTAGTCATCTGCTCCCTTCGTCTAGTGGTCCAGGACGTCGCCCTCTCACGGCGAAAACAGGGGTTCGAGTCCCCTAGGGAGCGCCAATTTTCAAGGTTGAAGGTGGAAGGATGAAGGTTGAATGTACCTTCGTCCCCTTCATCTGTGGTCGTCCA
>SKOF01000487.1 GCA_007120155.1 Thioalkalivibrio sp.
CACTCCCTATGACTTGTGTCAGGATGATCACCCGGCTCCCCCCGGAGGCCGGAAACCTGCCCGCCCCGGAATCCGGACCTGGAGGCCATCGAAGGGTATTGTGCCCTGTCCACCGGAATCCCGCATTTGCACTATGCTTGGAAAGTGGTTCCGATCAATCTGTCGGGCGGATTTCAGGAAAACGATTGGACACAGAGGGCACCGAGGACACAGAGCAATCTGAAAGATTGTGTGCGGATGGGTATCGCGATTCGCCCGGGGGCCGACACCCTCCTCAGTTCCTTTCATTCTTTTCGCTGTGGCCTCTGTGGCAAAAAACCATTCTTCCCGATCCGAACGACGCAACAGCGGTGAGGCATGCCGGCCAGGCAAAGCCACTCGGAAGATGATCGTTTCGAGGCCTTCTTCGGCGTAGATTTTCGGACAGATCCGCTTCCGCCTGCCGGTTCATCCCTCAGCCGGGAGGACCAGCCATGCTGAAGTTACTCATCCCAGTGGACGGCTCCCAAAGCGCCCTTCGTGCGGTGCAACATGCAATCAATCTCGCGAAGGCCGACATTTCCCTGTCGGTGACCCTCCTGAACGTGTACGAGGAACAGATCCCATATGGCGCCATCAGCGCCCATGTGCCGCACGAACGGCTTCAGGAGATCGAACGGGAGTACACGGATCCCGCTCTGGCCGAGGCGGAAAAACTGCTGCAAGAGGCCGGCATCGGCTATGAACGTGAACTGCGTGTGGCCGACGACGTGGCCCCCATGATTGCGCAGCGCGCGGAGGAGACCGGATGTGACGCCATCGTGATGGGCACACACGGCGGGGGGGTACTCTCGCACATCCTGATGGGGTCCACCACGCTGAAGGTCCTTCACCTGGTGAAACGGCCCGTGACAGTCGTCAAGTAGCCTCATCACACGCCCAGGAGCCGAACAGATCCAGCGGCTCGACACGGACCGCCTGCCGACCCACGGCCCCTGTTCGCACACGCCAGCAACCCCGGCGGGAAGGATCGGGGCAGATCCCCTTGCGCGGCATCCCACAGACGGCGAATACGCGGCACTCAGCCAGAGCGAAAGCTCCGGGGCGCTGCCGATGCTCCACAGATTTCAAGATACTTCTCGATCCCCGCACCCGCCCCGGGAATTCCGACAATGCCGTTCTGTTCACCCGGCGGCCCGGTTCCGCGTCGCACACGCCGGATCGGCAAGGCCACCGGTTACAGATCGTAGTTTGCGTCGTATGGCGCGTCCCCGGTCACCACCGGCAGCGAGAACTCGTTGCCCCAGAAAGACCACCCTCCGTTAAGCAGGCGCACATCCTCGTAACCCAGGTAGATCAGTTGCATCCAGGTCAGCGTCTTTCGGAAGCCGTCGTGGCAGTAGACGTAAATGGTCTGGTCCCGCGGCAACTCCGCGTACATCTCTTCCAGGGCTTCCCGCGAGCGCCACTTCTGTGTGATCGGGTCGGTCGCATCCAGACTGACGATATTGATGGCGCCCGGAATATGGCCGCCGCGCACGGCCCCGTTGACCACCTCGCCGGTGTACTGTTCCACCGGGCGGGAATCGAGCAGAACGATCGACGGGTCGCGCCGCGAGACGACGTCGTCGAAGACATCGGTCCACTCCACCAAAAGGGAGGTGTCTGGTTCGCTCAGGGTGACATTGCCGCGCCGGGGCGCTTCGGGGGCCTCGGTCGACATCGGGTTGAAGGCGCTCCAGTCGATGGTGCCGCCGTTGAGGACACGCACCCGATCCATGTCGAATCCATACAGGGCGAACATGAAGTAAAGCCGCGATGCGAGCGCGGTGCGCGAGTCGTCATAGATCACCACCGTGGAGTCGTCGTCGATACCCCAGCCACGAAGGCGCTCCTGGAATGCCTCGCGCTCCGGCAGACGCATGATCGGCGAGCCGAAGTTGTCGCCGAGATCCTTGAAGCGCTGCACCTGGTGAGCACCCGGGATGTGGCCGACGGTGTAGTAACGATGAGGGTAATAGCGCACCTCGAGGACCACGGTCTTCGGGTCGTCGATGCGCTCCTCGAGCCACTCGGCCTCGACCAGGAACCAGGGATCCGCCGCGGCGGACAGAGAAGAATAACCAAGCAGTGCGGCCAGCAGGGCCGAAACGATGAATCTCATGTTCAGTCAACCTCTCTTGCAACCCCGCAGGGTTGTCCGTAGTGATGTGCCCTGACCATCCCGGGCCACCGGACAGTTCACTGGTGGGAAAGCATGCCGCTTCACGGCGCGCAATGGTATCACACGGCCCTTCCGCTGCGGGGCATTGATGACGGCCCGCTTCGCTGCCTGAGCACCGGGTGTGGCGGGCAGAGAACGCACTCCGGAACCGCCCTGCGGGCAGCGTGAACGCAGCGGCCACCAAACATCCCGTTACGGGCGGCCGGCTACTGCAGGTGCGGGTACACCTGTCCGATGCCGGTTCCGGCAATGCGATCGAAGAAGCGCGCCCGGTAGAGCAGGCGCGGGGCGCTGCCGGCCTTGTCGGTAAATCCGCCACGGTCATGCAGCACGTTGTTGCAGATCAGCCCCATACCCGGTTCGAGGCGGGCGCGAAAGCGATAGGGCATGTCACTGTCCAGAAGCCGCTCCAGGAACATCACGGTATCCAGGGTCGTGAAATCCGGGCTCCAACGAATGTTGCGCTTTCGTGCGGTGTAACGCATGTGCAGGCTGTCGGTGGCGGCGTGATAGGACAGAACGGGGCCCGTTGCCTCACCGCGCGCCCCGCCCAGGCTGTCGGTGCCCGGGGGGATGGTCATCACATCAGGGCGCATCAGCACGCGAATGAGATCGGGGTCCTCGTCGCGCAGGAGTATATAGACGATCTCCGGATCGACCAGGGCATTTTCCCCTCCCTCGGCCGCCGAATGCACGCAGTGCAGGATCAGGCCGCGAATCTGTTTCTCCGGCGCGTTGTAGTAACCGTCCGTATGCCACCTAATGGGCCTGTTGGTGTAAGGGATGTAGTTGGGATGTTCGCCTTCCGGATTGACGGTGAGGGAGGTGATGCCGTCATCATCGGCCAGGAAATTGTTGTCCATCCTAACGAGGCCGAAGCGGCGCCCCAGTTTCCTCGGGATGGCCTTGTCCGGGTCATCACCGGTGGTCCCGGCGAAAATGGCCATGTTGCACTTGCGCAATCGTTGGAGCAATGCACCGGCTTCACTGTCTGTCAGCGCGCGCGGATCGTCCACCTCGACGAGCAATTCGTCCACCCGCTCCGGGTAACCGGCCAGTTTGGCCTCGCGCCAGCGGAGATAGGCCTCATCACTGTCCAGATTGAAGGGCGACCCGGCAAGGGCATCGGTGGTCATGTCTCGTCTCTGCAATGCGGTATACCCCGCGGTCTCGCTGGCACCGTTGATACGCGAATGGGGGCGGCCGGCATGCCGGCGGAGGGGACCGTCTTCGCCAGGGCCTCGCGCACGCCCCCGGGATTTGTGCACCCCGGCGCGGGCGCGGGACTCCCCGGCTCCGATATCCGCCACAGCGGATTCTAGGTCCAATCGGGCCGATCCGGACCGTCAATCCGGCAGAACATTGATCTGGAGCAAGTCCGGGCACACTGAAACCGGGGGAGTACGCGGGTCCGAGCAGCACCCCGGCGTGGTCAGTCGGGGCATTTCAGACCTTCCGGCAAGTCGCCCTTACGTCGGTCGGCCGACAGAGCGTCTGGTAGACGACACAATACCGTTCGGTCAGTTTGAGCAACTGTTCAATCCGCTCCTCCGGCGCCTCGGTGTCAAGATCGAAATGCAGCCGGATCCCGTCAAAGCCCACCGGCACCTCCTTTGACACCCCGAGCGTTCCGCGGAAATCCAGATCTCCTTCCGCCCGAACCACCGCGCCACGCAACGGAATCTCCAGCGCCGTGGCCACGGCGTTCAGGGTAACCCCCGCGCAGGCCACGAGCGCCTCCAGAAGCATGTCGCCGGAACATGCCGCCTCTCCGGTGCCGCCGGTCGCCGGGTGCAGCCCAGCCGTCACCAGTGCCTTTCCTGTCTCCACCCTGCAACTGAGCCCTTCGCCCAGCCGCCCTTCCGCGCGAAGCGTCACCAGCGCCTCCCGGGGACGCTCCCGGTAACGCGCCTTGATCGGTGCCTGAATGGCACGCAGAGTATGGGCATCGTTCATAGACACCTCCATGCACAGCCGTTTGTGCCCGAAACGCTAAAGCAGGTGCTTGCCGTCAAAGATCTCCACTTCCAAAGAGAGCGGATCGAGACCGTCCACGCAACCGAGATTGACCCGGTAATGTCCGGCAAATCGGGCCGTCTCATGGAAGGGATAGATGCCGCAGGTGTTGCAGAAGAAGTGCTTCGCAGTCTTCGCGCCGAACTGGTAGAGCCCGAGGGCACCTTCCGGGGCCTCTATATTCAGTTTCTCCAGGGGCATGGGCTCCGCCGACATCAGCGCCCCCTTGCGCGCACACATGGAACAGTTGCAGCGAATGCCCTTCTGAATGGGATCCGCCTCGAACGAGAAACGCACAGCACCGCAGTGGCAGCTGCCGGTATACAACGTCATGGTCACACTCCTCCGGTCGGGCGGATCCGCCTTTGGTCCGTGCCGTCCTGACCGGGCCTCACCGCGAACCGCGGTTCACCAGGCACGGCGCACCGCGGGATGCCGGCGGCCCGTGCCCGGCGGAGACATCAAGGCCGCCATGCTTCATCCGAAGGATAGCACCTCCTCGCGGGACTGCTTCCGGGGGCCGGACAAGCGCCTGTCACGCGTAATCGCGCGCATCAATGACCGTACCGGTCATCCCGCCTTCCACGCAGTCCACATATGCCTTCGCAACGGCCGCGGCCGGCAAACCCGGCGATGGGTCCCATCCCATGGCCTGGAGCGTTTCGCGAACCCACGGCGGCGACACCACGTTGAGGCGCACCCCGCGCGGCATCTCCAGGCCGCCGCCCGCACGAAGGCCTCGACGCCGGCGTTGACCATGCTGATGGCGGAGCTGCCCGGAATCGGTTCCTGACTCAGCACACCGCTTGTCAGCGTGAACGAACCGGCATCCGTAATCCCGGACAGACCCAGCCGGACCAGGTTGACCTGACCCATCAGCTTGCTGGAAAGGCCCAGCTGAAACTCCTCGTCGGTGAGCCGATCGAGTTCACCGAACGCGGCGAGACCGGCTGCGCAGACCACCGCATCGTACGGTGCAGCCGTCCGGAACATCGCCCGAAGCGCGTCCGGATCCGCGATGTCCGCCCGAATGTCGCCTCCTGATCGGCCCACCCGCAGGATCTCGTGCCGTTCTGAAAGCGCCTGCCCGACCGCGTTCCCTATGGTGCCGGATGCGCCGACAAGTATGATCTTCATGGGGGAGGCCTCCGCTTGGTTTTATCATGCGGAACATCCATACATGCCCGCCCGGTCCCGCAATTCCCGGACGGACCCACCAGGGCCCTTGTCAGACTTGCCCCGCCATCTGGGAACGCGCAGGCCCGTGTCATACGTTATCGAATGCCTCGTGGTGTTTCACGGTCCCCGAAGCATGCTTCAGGTAGCCCGGTTGCAGCTCGAATACGCATGATCTCTTCGAATCCGGAGACTCCCCGCGCATCTGATGACGAACAGCCCACGAGCGGTCATCCGGGGGGCTCATCCGGGCACTCACCCACGCAATCCGACTGCCAGGACCACGCCGACACCAAGGCCGTATGGCACATGAGACAGCATGCTTGCTAGCAGGGCGTTGGAACCCGTCGGACCGCGTCGGCCGAAAACGCCCCAGCCAAAGCACGGCAGGAGAATGAACCACGGCAGCAGCGACGTCGCCAGCCCGAACAGCACGCCGCCGAGCAGGTGACTGGCCGGATAGGATAACCCTGTCGCGAGGAAGAAGAGCGGATACAGGAGCGCCACTCCACCACCGCCGATCAGGAAATGGAACGCCCACCCGGCCCTGATTTCCTGCGGGTGCGGTCTGGTATTCAGGATATTGGAATGGAAGAACTGCCCCCGCATCAGGGACAGGCACCACCGCCCGACCAGAGCGATCGTCACACCGCTGGTGACCCCGATCCTCGCTGCATAGGTTTCAGTGATGTCCATGAGCACGGCACCCACCATGCCCCCGAGGAATGCCAGAACCCAGATTTCCACTCAGTACCCCTCGGGATTTAACGGCCGTATATCTCCCGGCCTTCAGGATCGACTGCGCACGCGGCGTGCGCCGAAACCCGTCACGGCCAGCACAAGTCCGAGGAGCAGCATGGCCCAGGTCCCGAGCGTCGGAATGGCCACCGGGCTGCCCGGCTCTCCCGGGGGCCCCGGCGGGGGCGGAGGTGACAACGGGGCATCCTGCTCATAGGCACCGATGTCACACAACGCCACGCTGTCTCCATCGCCATCCTGCGGGCGGCTGACCCCGCGTTGATCCTCGTCCAGCGTGGCCTCATCGAAGTCCTCGCAGCTGCCTGCGGGGACGAGATCGATGGCCGGGCTGCCGTCATAGAGGGCGTGAGTCAGGGTCGGGCCGCCATAGTTCCCCAGCGGTGCCAGCATGGGGTCGGCGTTCTGAACACTGAAACCGGTGCAGCTCCCGTCGCCGTCCAGATTCTCGCCCAACACGGTCAACAGATTGACGGCCCCTCCGCAGTCACCACCGGCGCTGTTGCCAGCCACGATCGAATTCAGTATCTCGAGCGTCTGACCCTGGGCATTAATGTTGATATTCAACCCGCCCGCGTCCGAGGACGCGGCATTCTCCGTCAGAGTGCTGTAGCCGATCTGCATCGCGCTGGCATTCCATATACCGCCGCCTGTCGAGGCCGAGTTGCCCGAGATGGTGCTGTTCAGCACCAGCAGTTCGGTCGCGATATTGGTGCTGAGCACACCCCCGCCGCTTCCTCCGGTCGTGTTTCCGGAAATGGTACTTTGAACGATACGCAACCGATCGAAGTTATAGGCCCCGCCAGCATGACTGGATGCCGAGTTCCCCGCGAGCGCCGTACGCAGCAATGTACCAAGGCCTGCATCCAGCGTCAGGCCGCCACCAATCCCACCGGTGACCTGATTGCCGGAGATCACGCTGTCCTCGACGGTGAGGGTCACTCCCGCGAATCGGATACCGCCTCCGCCGCTGAAACCTGCTGCCGAGTTGCCGGTCACGGCCGTTTGCGTGAGCGTGACGGCATCGGCGCCTGACGCGGCCAACCCACCGCCCATGCCTGAAGCCCGGTTTCCGCTGATGGTTCCGTTGTCGATGCTCAGGGAGGCTGAGGTCCAGACGAGCACTGCTCCGCCATCGCCCGCGAATCCGAGCGGATCGCCATCGGCACAGCCGTTCCTGAGCGTCACGTCGTTGAGGGTCAGATCTGCGCCATTGTCCACAAAGGCGATACGGAACTCGCCTGCATCCGTCGTTTCGTCCAGGTTGCATGCCAGCCCTGCATCACGCTCGATCGTGGCACCGTTGCCGTTGAGGGTGATCTCGCTGGTGATCAACGGCAATCCGTTGGCGCCCTGTAGCCCCGCGTTGTCCGCTTCCGTCAGCGTGATCGTGGCGCCGGCGGGCAACTCGATGACGTCGGCGCCGCTGCCCGCGGCACATCCGCCGACCGCCGCATCGGTATTGGCGGCGGTGATCGCATCACGCAGGGTACAGTCCGGCCCGCCGGTACCGCCGGAGGTGCTGGTCACCGTGATCGTGGCCGCCAGCGACGGCCCGGTTGCAATGAGAAGGACAAGCAGGACGGCAAGGCCTGCGCATCGTCCGATGCGCAAGGGTCGCGACGGGGCTGTGAGGCGCATGAGGAAGTCCCTTTTTCTTTTTACGAGATTGTTATGTTTCCTGGTCGCCGGAAATCTTAAACCGCACTTTCCCAGTGGTCAATGCGCCGGCGACGGATATCACGGGCACCCGCTCACGTCTTGCGGAACACGTTGATCCGCGATCACCCGGACATTGCGCCGCTCTGAACGAACATGATTCAACGTCCTCGTGTCACTCCGCCAGACAGCGCTTCACTGCCGCCTCGTCCCAGGCGACGCCCGTACCCGGTTCATCCGAAGCGGTCACGCATCCGTTCTCGATCCGCGCCGGTGTTTGCAGGATCGGGGCAGCCCAGTCCACGTACTCCAGCCAGTGGCAGGTGGGTGTGACCGCCAGCAGATGGGCGCTCAGTTCGGGAAACAGGTGGCTCGACATGGGCAGGCCGGCGGCCTCGGCGATGGCCGATGCGCGCAGCCAGCCGCTCACCCCGCCGATCTTCATGGCATCGGGCATGCACAGGTCCGACGCGCCCGCGGCCACGCTCCTGGCCATCTCGTGCGGCCCCCACCAGTTCTCCCCCATCTGGATCGGCATCCCGGCCTTGCCCCGGATCCGGGCGTGGCCGGCATCGTCGTGGGCGAATACCGGTTCCTCGATCCAGCACAGGCCTTCCCCGTCCAGGGCCTGAACGCGCCGGGTGGCCTCGGACACCGACAGCGCCTGATTGTAGTCAGCCATCAGTTCAATCCCGGGTCCTATCGCCCCCCGGACGGCACGCACCACGTTCACGTCCGCCTGGGCGTCGGGGTAACCCAGGCGCACCTTCACGGCATGAAAACCAGGGGCCAGCAGTTGCTGCGCCTCCTCGGCGGCCCGTTCGGCGCCGATCATGCCCAGCCCGCAGCTGTTGTACGCCGCGATGGGCCGGCGCTCACCGCCCAGGAACTCCGACAACGGCAGCCCGTGGGCCTTCGCGAGGGCGTCCCAGGCGGCCATGTCGATCCCGGCCATGGCCATGCCGGTCAGACCCTTCGTCCCCAGGAGCCGGAACCGGGCATGGAGCTTACGTTCCAATTCCCTGGGCGCCACGCCATCGCCCCGGATCAGATCCGACAGGTTTCCCACGAGCTGCGCCACCGGCTTGAGCGCCAGCGGCGTGAAGCAGAACAGGTAGCAGGAACCGGTGACCCCCTCCTCCGTAAGCAGGTCCACCAGGACCAGCGGTGCCGTCGAGATGGTGCCGCCGCTGGTCTGCAGCGGCAGCTGCATGGGGACATTGACCGCGCGGGCACGCAGGTCACGAATGGTAAGCCGCACCGGGGACGTCATGGGTGTGTTCCCTCCTGATCGTGAGTGGCATGCGCGGCGCGTGAGACCCGCGCGGCCATACCGGGTGTCTACCGACCGCCCGCCACATCCACGAATGTGCCCGTGGAATAGGAGGCATCATCGGAGAGCAGCCACAGGATTGCCCTGGCCACCTCCTCGGGGTACCCGCCGCGCTGCATGGGTACCGTATGCTTCAGGCGATCCACCCGATCGGGCATGCCGCCGGCGGCATGGATATCACTGTAGATCAGGCCCGGGCGCACGGCATTGACGCGGATGCCCTCGGCCGCCACCTCCTTGGCCAACCCGACGGTGAAGGTGTCGATGGCACCCTTGGAGGCGGCATAGTCCACGTACTCATTCGGCGAGCCCAGCCGCGCCGCCATGGAGGAGAGATTGACGATCACGCCGCCGTTGCCGCCCCGGCGGGTGGACATCCGGCGCACGGCCTCCCGGGCGCACAGGAAGCTGCCGATGATGTTGGTGGAAAAGACACGCCCGAGCCGTTCGGCGTCCATCTCCTCCACGCGCATCTGCTGCTCCAGAATGCCCGCATTGTTCACCAGGGCCGACACCGGCCCCAGGTCCGAGTCCACGTGCTCGAAGAGGCGGACCACGTCCGCCTCCCTGCTCACGTCCGCGGCGATGGACATGGCCCTGCCGCCCGCCTCAGCGATGTCGCGCACCACGGCGTCCGCGGCCTCCCTGCTGCGAAGATAGGTCAAACACACCGTATAGCCTTCCTTAGCCGCAAGGCGCGCCGTCGCCGCGCCAATCCCCCGGCTCCCACCGGTAACGATCAGGATCCTGCTCATCCAGGGACCTCCGCCGCGCATGCTTGTTCATGGAAAACAGACCGGAATGCCCGCGCATGATGCGTGATGCGCCGTGAAACGCGCCATGCGCCGCAAGCCAGGATTACGTCAAAACGACGTTCCGGACGCGCGACCGTTCGGGCATGCACGCAGCCGCTACGCCAGACGTCCGGCCAGTTCCGTGAGACTGCGGACGGTCACCGTCGGCTCGATGCCCCAGGGATCGAACACCGCATCCGGGGAGCGCTTCACCCACGCCCCCTTCATGCCGGCGGAAATCGCCCCTATGACGTCGAACGGGTTGCCGGAGATGAGCCAGGCGTCCGCCCCCGTGGCCCCGACCCTGCGCAGAAAGTGGGCATACACCGCGGGGTTCGGCTTGAAGGAGCGCAGATCCTCGACACTCACCACGTCCAGAAAATAATCCCGGATCCCGGCCGTTTGCAGCAGCGTCTCCACCGCCTTCGCGCTGCCATTGGAGAAGGCGTGGATCCTGAATCCCGCCGTGCTCAGCAGTTCCAGGCCCTCTCCGGCATCATCGAAGGCCGGCAGTGTCCGGTAGACCTCCAGCAGCCGATCCTTCTCCGCATCGGTGAGCTCGATCCGGTAAACGGCGCACAGGCAGTCGAGCGCCTGGCGCGTGCACACGGCGAAGTCCGCGTAGTTCTGCATCAGCCCTCGCCGGAACGTGTACTCCAGCTGTTTCTCCCGCCAGGCCCGGGAGAATTCCGCCGCCTTATCGCCCAGCGCGTCCAGTTCCCCGAGTGCGGTGACGACCCCATTCGTGTCAATCAGGGTGCCGTAGATATCAAAAGCCAGTGTCCCGGGCATGCCCACCTCCTCGGTCGATAACGGCCGCTCGCGGAGAACGCCCCGAATCCTCGCGGTCGCGAGGATGGCTGTCAACCCGCCACGGCGGCTTCCGGATCACGCGCACTTCACATTCGTTTGCTCATCACCACCACACGAGGGGGCATACCCATGCCCCTCATAGAAGCGCAGCGCCGACGCATTGCGGGCCAACACGTTCAACTCCATCTTGTACGCGCCGGCCTCGCGGGCGAAGGCCTCCGCCCGCTCCACCAGCAGGGATCCGATCCCGGACCGCCGCAGTTCGGGGCGAACGAACAGCTCCGCCATGAAACTGTACGGGTCCTGGCGCTCGTCCGGCTCATCCGGCGCCACCGAGCCCCGGACACACACATATCCCACGACCCGACCCTCATCCTCGGCCAGGTAGACGGCACCCCCGGTCTCATCCACCCGCGAAAGCAGCCGGTCAAGGTAGCGATCAATGATTGCCTCTCCCGTAGCGAGATCGGCATCGTAGGGGCGCAGGGCTTCGTGAAGTTCCAGTACGAGATCGCGCAGGACTGCATGATCTGCATGGCTGTATGGTCGAATCGTCGTCATCGCCGACCTCCCGGCCCGGTCAACCCGGGGACGCGGCCTTCGCCCGCCCCCCTCTGCGTCCCTGGCGCCTTCGTCAGGGACCGCCGTCTCCGTCCGCCACGGGAATGTCAAAATGCAGGACTTCCTCCCGGGTTCCCAGCCTGCTGTAGAGCGCGATGGCCGGCGCATCGCCGTGGTCGGCCTGAACGAAGATCACATGACAGCTCCGGCCCGCCGCGATTCCTTTCAACTCGTTGATCAGCGTCGTGGCAATGCCCTGGCGCCGATGGCCTTCCGCCACCGCCAGATCATAGATATAGATCTCGCTGCGCGCCTGTTCGAACTTTCGCAACTCATAGGCCGCGAGCCCGCCCACAACCTCGTCGCCCTTCAGGGCTGCCAGTGCGATGAAATTATCGCTTCCCAGCAGCCCTTGCAGGTACCCGGCACCCGGCCGTGCCCCATTGTAGGTATCGCGCTCGTCGAACGCGTCGCCAAACAGGGTCAGCATCGCCCCCATCAGGTCGACATCATCGGGCGTGAGCTGGCGCAGGGTGAACGAACTGCAGGACAGCATGATCCCGGTTCTCCCTTATTGAGGGCCCGTATCAGAAGCTGCTTCGATCGGGCAGAAATGCAATTTCCTGTTTCCTGGTTCAATGCGCGCCCTCCTGGCTCAAGCGGCAACCCGCCGCCGAACGGCCACCAGGCCGACTGCCGCAAGCAACAGGATCACGGTGAGTCTTCCCCAATACCCCAGCGTGGGGATCTGTTGCACCGGTACAGTTACGCCGGTGGGGCACACGGGCACCGCGCCGTTGCTGCAAGTACCGATATCGAGTCTGACCGTGGCATCGCCACTTGCCTCTGCCTCGGCGATGCCGAGCAGGTTCGATTGGGCCCTGGCACCGCCTTCAAGTACGAATCGGCTGCCAATGGGCGCGACGAACTGGCGCTCGCAGGCATAGGACCGGGAGTCGGCACCGGTACCGAAGACGCCCACATCGATGGTCGGAACGGCCACGATCACGGACCCGTTCTGCAGGATCCTGGCGGGTTGGGTCACGACATCGAAGCCACCGGCGGCGGTCATCGACTCGGCGTCCCCTTCTACCTCCGCCTCGACCGCAAGCGCCACGCTGGCGCAAAGCGTGACCGGATCACCTGGGCTTTCGCCCATCTCGGGCACGAGATCCATCGTGAGAGATCCGCCGATGGTCGCGAAGGCCTGCTCGTCGCAATTCCCCTCCTCCCCGACCGCAGTCATTCCGGCGCTGGCCGACCTCAACCCGAAACCGGGGTCGACTGCGATGCCGGAGGCCACATTGGCGACGGTCGCGCACGGAGGGTCGGTATTGTCCGTGGAGTCGCTGGCCGTCGTCTCGCTGACGAACTCGAATTCGGCCGCATTGCCGGGATGCCAGCCTGACTGAAGCGCAAGCACCGCAACCGCCACGACCGGAAACATCCGTATGCCATCCATAATCCCTTCCCCCCCATTCTCGTGACGCACCCGGGATCAGATCACGGAGTGATTCCCTGTCCGGGTAGCGCAACAGCCCTTTTTGTGCGCAGGCACA
>SKOF01000472.1 GCA_007120155.1 Thioalkalivibrio sp.
AGGCCTTCACACAGGAGTAACACTCCCAGCACATGTTGGGTTCGATGTTGTAGGCACGGCGCACGATCGGGTCGATGTGCATGATGTCCGAAGGACAGATATCAACACAGGCTCCACACCCGTCACAACGCGTCATATATACGAAAGTTGGCATGTCGGTCCTCTCTTATAAATGTTGGTCAACGGCAACCACTTAGTAGTGGCGTGGCGGTTCACGGGTGATGCCGGATCCCATGTTGGGCGGGTTGGTGCCCATGTATTCGGGAATGTCGGGATACCGTGCCTGCAGGGTGGGATCCGTCAGCTCACCCACGTCGGGCAGATTCTCCTGAGAGCCGTCGGCCTCGGTGATCTTCTTCTGGTAGGCAGCGGCGGGCTTGAAGAACATGTGGGCAAACTTGGACCACAGCACCGTTGAGAACAACGTGGTGCTGCCGGCGACGAACAGAGCGAAGAACAGCCAGCCGATGGCGGTGCCCTGGAAGATGGACCAAAGCAGACCAAACGTCGCCATCGCCAGCAGGGACAGGATAAACAGATCGGCGCGCACCACGCGGTACCATGGGTTGCCCTCGGCCGAGACATCCACGCGGATAAAGAACCAGAACCAGTAGCCGCCGATGGCCAGGCTCAGTGCACCCAGGTGCCACAACAACGGCCAGATGCCGGCCGAGGCCACAGTGGGATGCGCAAAGATCAGGACCGCCGTGGACAACACGAATACGATGAATCCGTACATTGTGAGGAGGTGGGAGATCCGACGCTGTTCCTCGCCTTTGTGGGAAAACTCGGATGAGGTCAGCACTTCACCGGCGAGCGTCTGGACCGCAAGGCCGAATTTCTGCCCACTGCCCACGGTACGCCGAGCGTTCTTTTCTGCTTTCTTCGAGTTCTCGAAAAAGTACTTGGCGCTTCTTTTGTGAACCACATCCAGAATCGTGCCGCCAATGACCAGCAGAATCATCACCACGACGTATGTCTGCATGGCCGCCGGCGCAATGAATCCGGAAAGCTCACTAAACGGGTTGGTCATAATCATCGTTACTCTCCTAATCCTATCCCGGGTTTTTCATGAAAAAAGGCGGATGTCATTGAACGCAGTTACATCCATTGGGGACGCCAATCACGCTTGAAGTGAGGACTGGCGGCCAAAGTCCATTAGCGGGCCGAGTGCCCGGACAGTTTGACCTCCACCTTGTCGGTGAGGTTGTCGTAGTACTCGCGCAGGATGGCCAGCACCTCGGGGCGGGAGAATTCCGCCGGAACATCGTCCCCCTCGGAAAGCGCCTTGCGCAGCTTGGTGCCCGACAGGAGCAGGCGGTCTTCCGGCTCGTGGGGGCAGGTGCGCGCGGAGGCCATGCCGCCGCACTTGTAGCACCAGAAGGTCCAGTCGATCTTGAGCGCCTCGGTCTCCAGGGCGCCCTTGGGGATCTCATCGAAGATGTGGTGGGCATCGAACGGCCCGTAGTAATCGCCCACGCCGGCGTGGTCGCGGCCCACGATCAGGTGGGAGCAGCCGTAGTTCTGACGGAATACCGCGTGCAGCAGGGCCTCGCGGGGACCCGCGTAGCGCATGTCCAGAGGATAGCCGGCCTGCACGATGGTGTTCTTGACGAAGTAGTTGTCCACCAGGGAGTTGATCGCCTTGGCGCGCACTTCGGCCGGGATGTCGCCGGGCTTGAGGTTGCCGAGCAGGGAGTGGATCAGCACGCCGTCGCAGGTCTCGATGGCCACCTTGGCCAGATACTCATGGGAACGGTGCATGGGGTTGCGGGTTTGAAACGCGGCCACCTTGCTCCAGCCCAGGGACTCGAACAGGGCGCGGGTCTGCCTGGGCGACATGAACAGCTCGCCGTACTTCTCCGGGAACCCGCCCTGGGAGAGCACCTTGACCGGGCCGGCCAGGTTGACGTCGCCCTGCTCCATGACCATCTTCACACCCGGGTGTTCCATATCGGTGGTCTTGAACACCGTGGCGCACTCGTGGGCCTTGTCGATCCTGTACTTCTCGGTGACGGTCATGGTGGCGAGGATCTCGCCGTTGTCGGGATCCGCAAGCGCGATGTCGCTGCCCGTCTTGATCCCGTCAGCGGTGCCCTCGTCGGTGGAGAGCGTGATGGGAATGGGCCAGAACAGGCCGCTGGCGGTCTTCATGCCGTCGCAGACACCTTCCCAGTCGGCGTGACTCATGAAGCCGTCGAGGGGCGTGAAGCCGCCCAGGCCCAGCATGATGATGTCTCCCTTTTCCCGGGAGGAGACAGCCACCCGGGGAAGCGATGCGGCACGCTGCTGCTCCTTGGCCAGTGCCTCGCCTTCCAGTAACAGCGGTTTCAACGGTCCGCCGCCGTGTGGATTCACCAGAGCCATAAGTATTTACCTCTTTTGATGTGAGAATCCCTCGAAAGACCAGAAATAATATGAGGTTCCGGCCACAGCCTTGCGACACTAGCACTACCGGCGCCGGGCTAGGAATCGTAATTTTCGATGTTTCAATAAGTTGAACTGATCGACGTATATCCCAAATGGGAGAGGCCTGCCGGGTCGCCTCGTATGCAAGTGATTGATCTTCAGCCCATGTTGGGATCTTCCGGGTATGCGGATTTTCTTTGACCGGGGTCAGCCGTCGCGTATCCGGACTTGTACGGTCTTCGGGAATGCGCCACGATCATCGCGCCGTGCCCAGTGCGGCACGAGCACAATCACGTAACATAGCCCATCAGCCGTAATGCCGCCAGATCCTGACCCGGCCACGAACCTTAGGCCATTTCCGTCTCTGGCGCCACGAGTCCACGCGGTTTTGATGACGAGACTCAAGTAAAGCTGTTGGTGAATCCACAGGAGGTTAGGAAATGCGTTTGATTCTTCTGGGCGCCCCTGGCGCAGGCAAGGGCACACAGGCCCAGTACATCACCGAGAAGTACGGTATTCCGCAGATCTCCACCGGCGACATGCTGCGCGCTGCCGTCAAGGCCGGCACGCCGCTCGGCCTGGAGGCCAAGAAGATCATGGATGCGGGCGGACTGGTGTCCGACGAGATCATCCTCGGGCTGATCCGGGACCGGCTGCTGAAGCCCGATTGCGCGAACGGCTACCTGTTCGACGGGTTCCCCCGCACCATCCCCCAGGCCGAGGCGCTCAGGGGGCAGAGCATCCCGCTGGACTTCGTGGTGGAGGTGGATGTCCCCGACGAGGAGATCATCAAGCGCATGAGCGGGCGGCGCGTGCACCCGGCCTCGGGGCGTACCTACCACGTGACGTTCAATCCGCCCAAGGCGGAGGGCAAGGACGACGTGACCGGCGAGGACCTGATCCAGCGCGAGGACGACAACGAGGAGACCGTGCGCAAGCGCCTGGAGGTCTATCACAGCCAGACGAAGCCGCTGGTGAAGTTCTACTCCGAGTGGGCCGCCAGCGGTGATACCGCGGCGCCGAAGTACGCGAAGGTGCCAGGCATCGGCTCCGTGGAGGAGATCCGCGACGCCGTCTTCAAGGTGCTTGAAGGGAAGTGAGGGGTGAGGTGTGAGGGGTGAGGCGGCAGGCGTGAGAAGTCCCGGCTCACGCCCCGCTTGGCCCGCATGTAGGA
>SKOF01000577.1 GCA_007120155.1 Thioalkalivibrio sp.
TCATGAAACAACCAACACCCTTCAAGTCGAGGGCACAACTCCCACATTAGAGAAAGTAAAAGAAAACTGGGCCATGTGCGAAACCGACCCGAGACATCTACGTTTAGGTGTCTTTGATGAAAATCAATTGATTGGGCAGCTTGGGCTTAGGCCTATCCATATTAACCATCCATGGGTAAATCATGTTGGCGGATTTGGCATGATGATTTTGGAAGAATACTGGGCTCAGGGAATTGGAAAACGACTTTTGCAAATCATGGAGGAGCAGGCCAAAGCTTGCGGGTACACTCGCCTTGAAGCCACGGTGAGGACCGAAAATGAACGCGGTATCAAACTATATGTAAATTCTGGCTATGAGCTGGAAGGCACTCGTTACAACGCAGCTCTCATCAATGGGCTATATCAAAATGAGTATTATCTCGGTAAGCTCTTAAGGGAGAAGTCTCAATTCAACGATTGGAAGCCTCCTCAACTCGAAACCAAGAACCTAGTACTGCGACCGCTGTCTCAAGCGGATGCGGAAGATATTTTTGAGTACGCCAAGAACCCCAACGTCTCTCTCTACACCTTGTGGGAGCCGCACAAGACCGTAACCGATTCTTTCAATTTCATCGTGCAATACGCCCATTCACTTTACCGAGAGAAAGTTCCAGAGCCATTTGGAATTACCCTTCGAGAAAATCCCGATAAAGTCGTCGGCACCGTAGGCTGTTTTTGGGTGTCTAAGCCCTCGAAATCGATGGAACTAGCTTATGTCATAGCTGAGCCCTACTGGGGAAAGGGTTTAGTCGCTGAAGCAGCAAGAGCCGCTGTTGATTATTGTTTCAAATCATTTGAAGTGAATCGAATCCAAGCCCGTTGTAAGACTGAAAACAAAGCAAGCAGCCGTGTGATGGAAAAAATTGGAATGAATTTCGAGGGCACACTCAAATCAGCGATCTATCACCGCAATCGGTTCTGGGACATGCATTACTACTCTGCACTTAAGGATGATTGGAATCAGGCTTGACTACTGCCCACAGGAACTTATGGAAATAATCTCATTGTTTCAGCTTTCTGTTTCCAGCTGCCAAATGTGAGGATGTCCCCAGAGGACGATAAGGCCGGCTAATCGCACAACCTGAAACAACTATGCCAAAATAGATTTATCCGTATCAAAAACGACTACAAAACTGATGGAAAATTAGCGTTTAATGGAGCCGCTGGAATCCTTTATTCAAAACACGGGCAAATCTGATCTTAGTGACCTCCACAGGTGGATAGATTTACCCGTATCAAAAAAACGACTCAAAAACTCCTGGGCTCCCAGACTACTACTGCGCATATAGCGACTTACAACTTTTGTCCGGCCCGATGGTGTGCGCTCATCTCACAGGCGTGGCGTTCGGCTCAAGTCTTCTGTCCTTCGTTTTAAGAGCTTGAGCATCCGGCGTCCTTCTCATGCGGCCACCTTCATCCCTGATATTGTCGGCCGTCGGCGGGCCCCACGCTCCGCTTTCCCGCTCGACCCCGTCTTCTCTCTTTTGCCTTGAGCATCGGCATTGGCATATTTCACCGTCCACAAGACCATGTTACTATAGCTCCGACTCAAAAACTGCTCAAAAATTGGCCCTAGGTAGAGCCGATGGGGTCTTTTGTCCAAAACACGGGTAAATCGTCGAGCACAAGTGGGCGCAACGAGAGCAGTTTACCCTCGAGGACCGGCTGCAATTCTGCTGAATTGTAATCGTGACTAGCTACCACAAGACTCCTCTCCAGAACCCATTCCGATGTTAATATGGCTCAGATTATATTTTTGTCTATACCATATTAACAATTTTATCTCTTTTTAACCTTTCGCTTTCTCTGTCGATTTGCCAAGTAGTTATTTAGAGCATTTTGGCTGGAGACCCAATTCCGGCCGTCCTTGTGAGCCTCTAACTTCCCTGATCGTACCAATAGATTGAGATACTTCTCAGAATAGGGATTTGATTGGGCCAATTTAGATAGCGGCACGAGCTGCTCTTCCTTGCTTGATCCCGCTTGAATAGCTTTAAGATAAATAGTCATGGAGCGCTCTACGGCTTGTGCAATGAACTTTTCCAAGTCGCTTGTGTCACCCTTGTCAGCTTTTTCAAGAACTCGATAATATTTTTTTCGATCATTTTTTAAAATAGCCACCAAAGGATAACCTCTTTGCATGAGGATAAGATTCATAAATAATCTGGCGGTTCGACCATTCCCATCATTGAAAGGATGGATATGCACCAATTTATGATGGGCAAGCGACGCCAACTCAACGGGATGAAGTTTATTGATGTTTTTTTTGATCCATTCCATCATCTCCTGCATCAATTGGGGGACTTGGTAAGCTGGAGGCGGCTTATGCTTAGATCCCGTAATCATGACATTGCCCTGGCGGTATTTGCCCGCTTCATTGTCTTCAAGATCTTTAACAACAAGTTGCTGAAGCGAGCGAATCAATCGTTCGCTGACCGTATGTTTTTTTCCATGTTCTATTAGTTCAAATAAAAAATGCAGTGCTTCGTGGTGATTTTTAGCTTCAAGATGATCCTTAAGAGATTTTCCCTTAACCGTGATCCCATCGTTTATAACTAAATAGGTCTCTTTTAAGGTCAGTTTATTCCCTTCAATCGCATTTGAGTTGAAAGTCATTTCGAGTGCGAATTGCTCGCTTAGCTTTTGTACCAATGCTGCCGACAATGGACGCTTCTTTTGGAGATATGCGTATTTCTGATCAATTCGCTTTAGAATTTCTTTTGGTATCATAAATCCCTTAATATGGTATGGTCGAATTTTTATTATATACCATATTAATGGTTTTGCAATTGTCCAGTGGGGGTTCAATCAGCTACACACTAATTTAGCCTTATATAACGACTTCCCGCATCAATATTTCGATCGCAGTTCGAAACTGCCATGCTTGGGGGCGCCATCTTAACTCCCTGAAATCACTCACTATTTAAGACTTTTCTGCTGCCCTGAGTTTTTCCTGGACACCAAAAGTGGGGTAAAAGGACCCCAGAAAGAGGTGTTAAATGGCAAAGAAAGATACAGGGCGATATTCGTCTAGGAATAAGATGAACATTGTTTTGGCCTACATTCGAGGCAGCTCTCTAGATGAGCTTTCACGAAAACACAAGATCCCTGCCGCGAAGATCAGCCAGTGGCATCAGGACTTTCTCTCTGCGGGACAGAGTGGATTGAAGGCCAAGGGCACGGACCACAGAGATGAGGAGATCCGCAAACTCAAGGAAAAGCTAGGAGACCTTGTCTTTCACAACGACGCCTTGGCCACAGTGAATAAGGTGTTGCAGGGGAAAATCAAAGACCCTTTATAAAGTCGGAAGTTGAGGCGCTGGCAGATACTTACTCAGCTTCCGAGAAACGAGTCTTTGGCAAAAAGTTGATTTGTCAGCTCTCCGGGGTGCCGAGGTCAACGCTCTATTACCGGGGCGTGATCACCCCGGAGAAAGATAAACTCAAGCGAGGTCCAAAGGTGAAAGTATCCGATCTAGCAGTTTTAAAGAGAGTTCAAGAGGTTCTCAAGGAGCGCCCTTTTCTGGGGGA
>SKOF01000257.1 GCA_007120155.1 Thioalkalivibrio sp.
CGTTGCGAGGGAGCATCCGCCGGCAACCAGTTCTCGTGGCCGGCGAGGATGGCATGGGCGGGCGAACAGAACAAGATGACTGCCAGACCGACCGCCAGCCAAACCGGACGACATGGACTTCCGTGTTCGCCGGAGGTTCGACCATTTGATAGGAGAGATCCATAACAGGCGGCGTTCGCCGTTCCCATACACGCCACCCCATTATTCCGCGGTCAACCGATATCTTTCATCCGCTGCCAAAACGTGGCCACGACGCGGTGAACATTTAAGTTCTACCGTTGACCTTTTGTTTTCCTGACATTCATGGCCTTCCATTGGAGCATCGGGTGGCCCTCGATTTTCGCGGCAACCTCGGCATCCGCTCCCAACTGATCCGGCCGGATCCGGCCGTTGTCTAGAAGTTGATCCAGGAAGGCGATCTGGTTATCGTCCATCGGCAACACCACCCCGAGCACGGCACGGCATTCGGCCACCAGACTCCGTGCCCAATCTTCTCGAGAACGTTCTTTTGAGACGGGCGCGCGCAGGAGCGGCAGGAGGCTCCGCTCCAATTCTCGGGCATCATATCCGATTTGCTCGGTCGATACGGTTCGCCAGTCCTTCCGGTTCATGGCCCCGTACACCACGAATGCCAAACGGAGCTTTTCCGGGTCGAGAGAAGTTCTGGTAAGAAGATAATGGACGTCGAAAAGATCCCTGCTCGCCCGGCGGCTCGGTTAAGCGCAACTTGGCGGAGCCGACACAAAGAAGTCTATTCTGGAGGGCGCTGTTCCACCCGCGCCGCGGGAAGGGTTTGGAATCGGAAATAGAGAAACGATTTAACCGTTTTCCGCCGTTTAAGGCAAAGGATAGAGGGTGGATGGCGGCTAAATAAATGGTTTATTAATAAAACCCACTCTAATCCGGTGAAAAATTTCGGAACAACTCGCATTCCATTTCAATTTCCATCCTTTTATTCGCCGAAGACTTTCCTTGCAATTTCCGTTTAATTGAATTAAAAATTAAAAATACTCTATTAAATTGCATGGGAAATTTTATTGGCGCTTATTTGGCCTATCTCTTCCAACGGAAAATTCATGCCGGTCATCTTCGCTTCCAGTTCAAACGCGGTCTCCAATTTCCACGCGGTTAAAGCCGGGAAGTTGCGGAAACTCGCGTCCAAGATTTACACCGACGACCTCCGTTCTCCGCCGAAGGAGATTGTCCGTCGTCATCGATTGGAGATAGCGGCTCACTTTTATCCCGGTGCGGTGATCAGTCACCGGTCCGCGCTGGAAGCGAGGGTGTCGCCCGGAGGCAAGTTTCACCTGACAGTCCCCGGCGCCGCGGCGCCCGTTCGGAAGTTGCCGGGACTTGAAATCCGCCTTTGGAAAGGGCCGGGGCCTCAACCCGGAGACGTTGCGCTCCCGTTGCACGAGGGAGGCGAGCTGTTTTCTTCCAGCCAGGAACGCGCCTTGCTCGAAAACCTTCAAATTGCCCGCCCCCGCGGGAAAGACGAGCCGAAGGTCTTGCCGGCCGAAGAGCTGGAGAAATGGCTCGACCGTCGCGTCCGCATTCACGGTCCGGAGTGGCTGAACGATTTGGAACGCCGGGCGCGGGAACTGGCTGCCGCTCTTGGCTGGGAGCGTGAGCGGGCCGAACTGGAACAATTGCTTGGAGCCTTTCGGGGCGAACCCTCCAACCGGCGGCTCGCCACCGACATCGCCCGTTCCCGCTCCCGCGGCAAACCGTATGATCCCGACCGGATCACGCTCTTTTCCACGCTTCACGCCCGGCTCGCCGCCGAGCGATTTGTCGAGCTTCCCCGGTCGCCGGTGGAGGAACTCGAAAATCGCGCTTTCTGGGAGGCCTATTTTTCCAACTTCATCGAAGGCACCAAATTTTCGGTGGAGGAGGCGCGGGTTATTGTTTACGACCAAAACGCCGCCCGGGAACTGCGGCGCAAGCGTCCCGAAGACGCGCACGACGTGCGGGAAACCTATCGGCTGATCGTGGACCCGAACATCAGCGCGGAGGTTCCCGCGAACACCGGGCGGTTCATCGAACTACTGAAGCGCCGGCATGCCCGCATGATGGCGAGCCGGGCCACCGTCGAGCCGGGCGTGTTCAAGAAGGTGAAAAACGAGGTTGGCTCCCGCGTTTTCGTAGCTCCGGACCTTGTGGTCGAGACCCTTGTTCGCGGGTGGCCCCCCGGCCGCACCCTTCCCTCGGCCACGTCCCGCGCGCTCTACGTTCTCTTCCTCATTGCCGAGGTACATCCCTTCAAGGATGGCAACGGCCGCATCTCGCGCCTCGGGATGAACGCCGAGCTGGAACAGGCCGGGCAGGCCCGCCTGATCATCCCGACCTCTTTTCGATCCGACTATTTGAGTGTCCTGGAAGCGCTGACCCTCCAGCACAACCCGGAGCCGTTCGTCGCTTTCGGACACAAGCTCGTCGATATCAACAGCCGCATTCCCTTCGGATCGTTCGAAGACTCGCACGATTACTTCCACAAGACGGGGGCGCTTGACGAACCTTCCGCCGCCCATTTCGATTTGTCGACATTTCGGGACACCCCGACCCAATGAGACTCGGCGCGGAACAGGAGTTTTGTTCCCGCCCCCTCGTTCCATCACCGAACCTACAGAAGACGCCGACATTGACAATCCAATCATAATACGGCTCCAGCACTACCCCGCCACCGATGTCGCCGAAGCGGCCACTGAAACCTTCGGTGAAGGTGCTGACCCATAATCCCCCCCTCTCGTCACACCAGTTCCTTTTCCAGGGCCCGTTCGACAAGTTTGTTCAGGGAAACGCCCTCTGTAGCGGCACGGAGAGCGGCTTTTCTGTGGAACGCCGGAGAAATGCGCACGTTGAACGATCCCTTAAACGGCTTTTCGGGCTTCACACCACGCTCCCTGCAATCGTCGAAATAATCCTCCACCGCTTCGGTAAACGCCTGTTTCAATTCCGCCACGTCGTTTCCCTGATAAGTCAAAAGTGAACGGATAAACAGAACCTTTCCATACAGGCAGTCGTCTTCGGCACTGTATTCGACGCTGCCAACATATCCTTTATGCTGGAAATAGTCGCTCATAATATTCCTTCCTGCTCCAAGTGTTTCCTGACTTCTCGAATTTGATACTGCTTCACGATTTTTTGTGGATGAGGCTCGTGCAAGCTGATCGCTATCCCGCTGTCGCAGTGGATAAACTTCCGCCGCGAACCACCTGTCTTTCCACCATACTTCTGTTCATATCCATACAATTTCAGAAGAGCCACCAACTCCGTCCATTCGAAATCGGCTGGACTCTGCAAAAACCGTTGAACCAGTTTTTCCCGTTTAGCCACTTAGTAACTAAATTTAGTGCAATCGGACCATCCGTCAAGTCACGATTAAGGATTAACCATTCCGGAGGACTTGGAACTCGGAGCCCGGTGCCGAGGTTGTGCCCGGCGGTCAGCAGCCAGTCGGACGACAGGGGGAAGCTACGAGGTCAGGCCTCGTTTTTTTAGGTATTTCCCCCAGTCGGACGACAGGGGGAAGCTACGAGGTCAGGCCTCGTTTTTTTAGGTATTTCCC
>SKOF01000470.1 GCA_007120155.1 Thioalkalivibrio sp.
GCTGGACGACCTGCTGCTGGTGTGCGCCACCGAGACCAAGACCGAGGCGGACCTGGATCGTTACGCAGAGGTGATGAAGGCTGCGATGGACGCATGATCGCGGCAAGGGGTAAGGCGACAGGCGAGAGGGGTTGTTTTCACGCCTCGTGCCTATCCCCTTTCGCCTCACCCCACCCAACTGGGCAAGCAAAGACGAGCGAGGAACAACATCATGGCCGAGATCAAGCTGCACGGTAATCCCGTTCACACCAACGGTGTCCTGCCGGCCGTGGGGACGCAGGCGCCGGATTTCACCCTGGTGGACAAGGAGCTCAACGATGTGAGTCTGGCGGACTTCGCGGGCAGGAAGAAGATCCTGTCCGTGGTGGGCGCGCTGGATACCAGCACGTGCGCAAACTCCACGAAGAAGCTTGAGGCATTGCTGAAGGGCCGCGACGACGTGGTGGTGCTGGTGATCTCCGCCGACCTTCCGCCGACCCAGGCCCGCTTCTGCGCCGCGGAAAAGATCGAGCAGGTGCAGACCCTGTCGATGATGCGCTCGCGCAGCTTCGCCAAGGACTACGGCATCCTGCTGACCGACGGGCCGCTCGCCGGCATCACCGCCCGGTCGATCATCGTGCTCGACGAGGACAACAGGGTGCTGCACACGGAGCTGGTGGCCGAGTTCAGCGAGGAACCCGACCACGATGCGGCCTTCGCGGCGCTCGGCTGACGGCGTTTTCGCGAAGATGTGAAGGCAAGGCAATGGACAGGATTGACAGGATCTTCATGAGTTCAGAACCCGATCCTCGCGGGTTGTTTGATCAGATCCTTTTCATCCTGTGACTTATGTCCATCGCTACCCGCCGCGCGCGCGGCACAGACGAGTTACAGACAACCGAATTGCAGGAGTTGTGACATGCTGATCTTCGAGCGTTCCCGTCCCGGGCGCGGGGCTACGGCCCAGGCGCCGCAGCGTGAGGCATCGGTAAGCGGGCTGCCCGAGCGCTTCCGCCGGGGCTCGCGCGCACCGCTGCCGGAACTGTCCGAGCTGGACGTGGTGCGTCATTACACCCGGCTGTCCCAGAAGAACTTCTCCATCGACACGCAGTTCTATCCACTGGGCTCCTGCACCATGAAGTACAACCCGCGGGCCTGCAACAGCCTGGCCATGCTGCCCGGTTTCCTGGATCGGCATCCGCTCGCGCCCGAATCGTGCAGCCAGGGCTATCTGGCCTGCATGCACGAATTGCAGGAGATGCTGACGGATGTCACGGGCATGAAGGGCGGAGTCTCCCTGACACCCATGGCGGGCGCCCAGGGCGAGTTCGCCGGCGTGGCCATGATTCGCGCCTACCATGATGCCCGCAAGGACACGGCGCGCACCGAGATCCTGGTGCCTGACGCCGCCCACGGCACCAACCCGGCCACGGCGACCATGTGCGGGTATACGGTGCGCGAGATCCCCACCGACGATTCCGGTGACGTGGACATGGACGCCCTGCAGGCGGCGTTGGGCCCGCACACGGCGGGCATCATGCTCACCAACCCGTCCACGCTGGGGGTGTTCGAGCGGCGCATCAAGGAGATCGCCGATCTGGTGCACCAGGCCGGCGGCCTGCTTTACTACGACGGCGCGAATCTGAACGCCATTCTCGGCAAGGTGCGCCCCGGCGATATGGGTTTCGACGTGATCCACATGAACCTGCACAAGACCTTCTCGACGCCCCACGGCGGCGGCGGTCCGGGTGCCGGTGCCGTGGGAGTGAGCGAACGCCTGCGGCCCTTCATGCCAATCCCGGTGGTGGCCCGCGACGAGGACGGACGCTATCGCTGGCTCACCGAGAAGGACCTGCCCCAGTCCATCGGGCGCCTGTCCGCATTTGCGGGCAATGCCGGTGTGCTGCTGCGTGCCTATGTCTACATGCGCATGCTGGGCCGTGCGGGTATGTCCCGGGTGGCGGATTTCTCCACCCTCAACGCCAACTACGTGATGGCCCGCCTCAGGGAGAAGGGTTTCGAACTGGCCTTCCCGGAGCGCCGTGCGACGCACGAGTTCATCGTCACCCTCAAACGGCTTGCCAAAGAGACGGAGGTCACCGCCATGGACGTGGCCAAGCGCCTGCTGGATTACGACTATCATGCCCCCACCACGTACTTCCCGCTGCTGGTGCCCGAGTGCCTGCTGATCGAACCCACGGAGACCGAGAGCAAGGAGACCCTGGACGGCTTCGTGGAGGCCATGGCGCAGATCCTGGAGGAGGCCCGCACCACGCCGGACAAGGTCAAGGGCGCCCCCTACACGCAGCCGAACCGGCGTTTCGACGAGGTGCGTGCCGCCCGTGAGTTGGACGTGGTCTGGCAGCCGCGCTCAGGCACCGGAGACAGCGACCCGCCCGGGCCGGGCATGCCCGGCTGATGGCCTACAGCGGCGACCGTGGCCTGACGCGCATCGTCAGGGCCATGGGCTACTCCTGGACCGGATTGTGCGCCGCGGTCCGGCACGAGGCGGCGTTTCGCCAGGAGTTGCTGGTGGTGGTGCCGGCCGTGCCCCTGGCGCTGTGGCTGGGCGAGACGGGTGTCGGGCGCGCCCTGCTGGTGGGCAGTCTGCTGCTGGTGCTCATCGTGGAACTGCTCAACTCCGCCATCGAGGCCGCCATCGACCGGTTTGGCGGCGAGGTGCATGAACTCTCCGCGCGTGCCAAGGACTTCGGGTCTGCGGCGGTGCTTCTCTCCCTGATCAACGCCGTGGTGGTGTGGTTGCTGGTGCTCCTGTAGCCCGGATGCTGAAAGCCTTTCACTCCCTTCACCCGTGATGTCTGCCGGCCATGGCCGTTCAGAAGCTGCATTGATCCGAATCCGGCGTGGTCTTCGTGAGCATCGTGGCCCAAACGCCGTCGCAACCCGGGCTGCATCGCCGATTCACCCCGGCCGCGCGTCCGATGCGACTGCTATAGTCTTGTGACACTGACGTGCGGCTTCGGTGTGCGCGCCCCCGCGCTCCGACCGCGTCATCATCGAGGCAGACTTACACTGGAGGAGAAATCACCATGACGATCATTCGTTCGCTGTTGCTTGGCACCGCCATCATGATGGCCGGCGCAGCCCAGGCCGATGCCCCGGTCACCCTGGACATCAAGCGCCTGACACTGGAGATGGCGTACCAGATCGCCCACGCCACCCTGGAGGCCTGCCGCGCCGAAGGCGTGAACGTGGCCGTCACCGTGGTGGATCGGGGCGGGCATCCCCAGGTGGTGCTGCGCGATACCCTGGCCATGGACCTGACGCTGGAGATCTCGAAGCAGAAGGCCTATACGGCCATGTCCTTCAACGCCCCGCTGTCGGATATGGAGGACCGGTTCACCAAGCCCTTCCAGGTGGGCAAGGTGCAGGGCATCGTGTTCTCGGCGGGCGGACTTCCTATCCATGTGGCCGGCTCCATTGTCGGCGGTGTGGGCGTGAGCGGCGCGCCAAGCGGAGAACTGGACGAGCGTTGCGCGGCCGCCGGCATCGACTCGGTGCAGTTCGAGCTCGAGATGGGATGAGGGGTAAGGTGGAAGGATGAAGGATGAAGGATGAAGGATGAA
>SKOF01000067.1 GCA_007120155.1 Thioalkalivibrio sp.
GGACATCTGATCCAGAACAACAATCCGCAGGGGGATAATCCGATGAAAGCAGAAACACTCGCGCCCGTCTTCCGGGCGAAGCGCCTCACCACAGCACTGGCCGCCCTGGCGCTGGCCGGGGGTGCCGCCGGCGTTCAGGCGGGACCGGTGATCATGTACGGCGACGAAGGATTTCTGCAGCTCAACTATGAGCTGCAGATCTGGTCCCAGTACAGGGATTTCCGATCCAACGCCCTTGACGGCGACACCTACGACACCTTCCTGCGCCGGAACCGCATCACCGTTCTGGGACAGTACAACGATTACATCGGCTTTTATGCCCAGCTTGAGGCCGGGAACGAAAGTCGGGCCGGGCAGGATGACCGTTCGGTCTATTACCGCGACGCCTATGTGACCTTCGACTGGAGTGACCCGGTACGCCTGATCGCCGGGCGGTTCAAGAACACCTTCAGCCGCGAGAACCTGGAGGCCTGCCTGGAACCCCTGACCCTCGACCGTGGCCTGGCCTCCTATGCCATGGGCAAGACGCGCGATACCGGCATCGCCCTGTGGGGCAACCTTGCCGACGCCCGATGGCAGTATCGCCTGATGGTGGCGGACGGACTCGAAGGGGACAACGTACCCAAGACGTCGCCCCGGATCACGGCCCGCGTCCATTACAGCGCATTCGATCCGGAGTACTCCTACGGGTACCGGGGCACCTACCTGGGCACCCAGCGCGTGCTGACCATCGGCGCCGCCTATGACTTCCAGCAGGATGCCGTGTACGCCAACCTGCCGGCGCGGTCCGACGCCAGGGACTATTCCGCCTGGACCGTGGATGCGTTCTACGAAGAGCCCACCGCGGCCGGCACCCTGACCCTGTCAGCGGCCTACTTCGACTACAGCGTGGACGGCGCCCTGGAGGGGGATCCGCAACTGGTGGACAACAGCCTGACGCCGACGGCGGACATGACGTCGTACTACATCAAGGGCGGCTGGCTGTTTCCGAATCGCATCGGTATCGGCCGGCTCCAGGTGTATGCGCGCCACGAGTCTTCCGACTATAATCGCAGCGACGACTTTCACGACCAGACCATCAACGCGATCGGAGCCAATTACTACATAGACGGCCAGAACGTGAAGTTCACCTTCGAGTACATGGATGTGAGCTTCGATGAGGAGCACCCCACGATCAACTCCCTGAGGGATCACAAACAGGCCACGTTGGGGTTCCAGCTTCTGTTCTAGCCGGGCATTTGGCATCTGTGTAGGTTCCCGGCAAAGGAGCGCGCGATTTCCAAGCTAGATGCCAGCGTACCCGTGACGACGGGCGGTTATACCGCCCGTCGTCACGCTGTGCCCCATACCTGGTGGTTCATCGGCGGCCTGCTGCTCTTGGTGCCGCTTCTCGGGCTGGTGCTGTTTTTTGTCCCGCCTTCCCCGAGTCTGGCCGGTGCGGCGGGTGCCGTACTCATGGTCCTCGGTGTGCTGGTCGGTCTGGTGGCCGGCTATGGGTTGTCCACCGCGCGATTTCGCCGGGGCCTCAATGGGCTCCACAAGGGCCTGATACTTGCCCAGGACGGCAATCTCAAGCCGGTCGAGGTGCCCCGGTTCATGGATCCGGCGCTGGATCGCCTCTACCAGGACTACAACCACACCATCACCACGCTGGGTGGCATGTTCTCGCTGGTCGAGGAGTGTCAGAACCGCGTGCTGAGCGAACGCAACCGGATGAACGTGGTGGTGCAGGTGCTGCCCGCGGCGTTGCTGGGCGTGGATGACAACCTGTATATCAATACCGCCAACCGCCAGGCAGAGATCCTGTTTGGCATGCGTCAGCGCTACCTGGTGGGCTCCAGTCTGTTTGACATCCTCAAGCTCAGCGACGAGACCCGGGAGGTCCTGCGCGATGCGTTCCTCTACAAGCAGAACATCCGCAACCAGGTCATCAACGTGGAGCTGGATGCCCAGGAACGCTGGTTGTCCGTGAACCTCTCGTTCGTGACGGAAAAAGAGGGTGAAATGGCCGCGGTGATCACCCTGCTGGACATCACCGACTACAAGCTTCTGCAGGAGACGGTGTCCACCCGGGAGAAGCTGGTGGCCATGGGACAGTTGGCCGCGGGCGTGGCCCACGAACTGAACACGCCACTGGGCAGCATCCTCGGCTATTCGCAGTTGCTTCTCGACGCCACGGATGAGCCGGAGAAGGCCGCCCGTTTCGCCCATGTCATCAGCGACGAGACCAAGCGCTGCTCCCGCATCATCCAGAACCTGCTCAACTATGCGCGCAAGGAGCAGTGCCAGGGGGACAACTGTGACGTCAATACCCTGATCGACGAGGTGGTCGACACCCTGATCAGCTGCCGCCTCAAGCATCACAGGATCACCCTGGAGCGTGAACTGAACGGGCGCCCGCTGGTGGATGGAGGCTGTGGCGAGCTGGACATCGTGCTCACCAACCTGCTGATCAATTCGGTTCAGGCCCTGCATGACGTCAAGGACCCGAGGGTCAGGATCCGCACTGAACAGACGTCCGTGGGTGAAGTATCCATTACCGTCGAGGACAACGGTCCGGGCATCCCCCGCGAGCTGCGCGCTCGCGTCTTCGAGCCGTTCTTCACCACCAAGGACGTGGGCGAGGGCAGCGGTCTCGGTTTGTCCATCAGTCACGCCATGGTGACACGCCGCGGCGGCACCCTTCGCTACGACACCGAATGTGAAGAAGGCGCAAGATTCATCATCCGGCTTCCGGCAAGCCTGACCAAAGACCACTGATCCATGCAAGCCGCTACACTCACCGAGCACGAAATCACCAGCGTGTCGCCCAGCGACGCCCTTCCCATCGTCGTGGTCACCGAAGACGACCCCAACATGCGGGCGCTGGTGGTCAATGTCCTTCAGGACATTGACGCGGAGATCGTTGCCATGGAGAGCTCCCAGGAGTCTCTGGATTTCCTGGAGACCCACGACGTGGCCGTGGTGGTGTCCGACCTGCGCATGCCGCGCATCGGCGGCATGGAGGTGCTGCAGTTCGCCAAGCAGCGCAACCCGCTCACCCAGGTGATCATGGTGACGGGCTATGCGACGGTGGAGTCCGCCGTGGAAAGTCTCAAGGCCGGCGCCTTCGACTATATCTGCAAGCCTTTCGAGAACGTGGAATTGCGCCATACGGTGGAACGGGCCCTGGCGCACTGGCGCCTGAGCCGGGAAAACATCCGCCTGCGTGAGGTCAACCGGGCCTACACGGAGAGCGACGCCATCATCGGCCGGTCCTCGGCCATGGACGAGGTGAACCGGCTGATCGACGCGGCCGCCGCCTACGACTGCGCCGTGCTGATTACCGGCGAAAGCGGCAGCGGCAAGGAACTGGTCGCCCGCCAGATCCACATGCGCGGCGCCCGACGTGACGAAAGTTTCGTGGCCATCAACTGTGCCGCCATTCCCGAACAGATCATCGAAAGCGAATTGTTCGGTTACCAGAAGGGCGCCTTTACAGGCGCGGAGCGCGCCAAACCGGGCCTGTTCGAGACCGCCAACGGCGGCACCATCTTTCTCGACGAGATCAA
>SKOF01000580.1 GCA_007120155.1 Thioalkalivibrio sp.
ATCAGCCATCCCGCGAGGAGCAGGCCCGTGAGGCGCAGGGGATGTAGGGGGGCAATGATCAAGTCTTCCTCAGCCTGGCATAGTAAAAGCCGTCCATGTCCTGCTCTCCGGCGAGGATCTGGCGGCCAGGCGACCCGGGGCGCCCCCAGCCGCCGGAGATCGGGGCCTCCTCCGCATCCGGATGGGCGCGCAGGAAGTTGCGTACCTGGCCTGCGTTTTCCTGCGGCAGCATGGAACACGTTGCATACAAGAGCATACCCCCGGGGGCCAGCAGGGGCCAGAGAGCCGCCAGCAGCTGTGCCTGGCGTGTCACCAGCGGCGCGATGTCCGATGCCTGGCGCAGCACCTTGATGTCCGGATGACGGCGAATCACGCCGGTGGCGGAACAGGGTGCGTCCAGGAGAATGCGGTCATAGGGGCCGCCCTCGTGCCAGCCACCGGGGACCGCTGCGTCGCCCGCCACCAGGCGCGCGCGGCGGCCCGCGCGCTCCAGGTTTTCGCGCACCCGTTCCAGGCGTTCGGCATCCACGTCCAGCGCCGTGAGGTCCAGTGCCCCGCCTGCGGATTCCAGCAGATGCAGCGTCTTTCCGCCGGGCGCCGCGCAGGCATCCAGGACCCGCATGCCGGCCCGGCACTCCAGCAGCGGCGCGGCCAGTTGTGCGGCGGCGTCCTGCACCGACACCAGGCCCTCGGCAAATCCCGGCAGCTGCACCACGTCCACGGGCGTTTCCAGTGTCAGCGCCGATGCCACCGTCGCGTGCGCCCGGGGTTGCTGCCCCGCCGCCGTCAGGGATGCCGCGTGCCGTTCCCGGGTGGTGCGGGACAGGTCCACCCGCAGGGTCATGGGTGCCTGCCGGTTGAGGGCCTCGCCGACTGCCTCCCAGTCATCCGGCCATGCGGATTGCAGTGCCGACAGGAGCCAGCCGGGTAACGACAGGCGTGCCGCCGGTTCCCGGTTGATGGCGGATTGCAGTGCCGCGCCTTCCCGTTGCGCCCGGCGCAGCACCGCGTTCACGAGTCCCACGGCCCAGGGTTTGCCCAGGCTGCGGGCGAGCCCGGCGGCTTCCCGGATGGCCGCGTAGTCAGGCGTGCGCAGGTACAGCAGTTCGCACAGGCCCATCTCGATGGTCAGGCCCACGTCCCGGTCCTTGGCGCGCAGGGGTTTGCTGAGCAGGATCCCGGCCAGCGCCTCGAGCTGGTGATGCCAGCGCAGGGTGGCGAAACACAGGGCCTGGGCAAAGGCCCGGTCCCGGGGCGCGAGCGGGGCCAGCAGCGGCGGCAGCGCATCGGACAGGGAACTGCCGTTGAGCATCACCTGCTTGAGTGCCTTGAGGACGATCTGGCGGGGAGACACGGTTTGGAAGTGGGAGGTTTGAATTGGAAAGTGGGAAACGGAAAGTGGGAAGTGTGAATTGGGAGGGGCGAAGGTACAAACGGCAAATTCTCCCCCGGCCCTGCTCGTTTCACAGTAAACGGTTTCTTTCCCACTTCCCAATTCTCACTTCTCACTATCTTCCCAGCGTTGTCCCCGCCAGCGACCGCCCGGCAATGACCTGGGCCGCCGTGAGCGGCCTGCCCCCCGGAAACTGGATGCGGGTCAGCCGCAACAGGCCATCGCCGGTGGCCACGTCGATGCCCTCCGGGCCCTCGGCCACCACGGTGCCGGGGGGCGCGGTGACCGGCGAGGCCACGGGCCGTGCCTGCCAGATGCGCAGGGATTGGTCGTCCAGGTGGGTGAAGGCCACCGGCCACGGGTTGAAGGCACGCACCTGCCGGTCCAGTGTCGCTGCCGCCAGGAACCAGTCCAGTTGTGCCTCCGCCTTGCTGAGCTTGTCGGCATAGGTGGCCAGGGATTCGTCCTGTGGTTCGGGCGCAAGTCGGCCCTCCACCAGGGCCTCGAGACAGGTGAGCAGCAGGGCCGCCCCCTGGGCGGCGAGGCGATCGTGCAGATCCCGGGCGGTGTCGGTCGGGCCGATGGGCGTGCGGGCCTTCATCAACATGTCGCCCGTGTCCAGGCCCGGCGCCATCTGCATGAGCGTGACGCCGGTTTCGGTGTCTCCCTCCAGGATGGCGCGCTGGATGGGGGCCGCACCGCGCCAGCGGGGCAGCAGGGAGGCGTGGATGTTGAGGCAGCCGTGCTCGGGGATGTCCAGCACCGCTTTCGGCAGGATCAGCCCGTAGGCCGCCACCACCATCACGTCCGGCGCGTAGCCCCTCAGCCGCTCCTGCACATCGGCCGGCTTGAGGCGCTCGGGCTGCTCCACGGGGATGTCGTGCTCCAGAGCGACCCGTTTCACCGGGCCGGGCGCGAGCCTTCGCCCCCGCCCGGCAGGCCGGTCCGGCTGGGTATAGACCGCCGCCACCTCGTGGGGCGAGTCGATCAGCGCCTGAAGTGCCGGCACCGCAAACTCCGGCGTCCCGGCGTATACGATGCGCAGATTGCGGTTGGGATTCAACTTCAACCTCGAGTGCGGCGGCTGGCCGCATGATCAGGGGTTTTTCGCGTAGGGCTCCGTTATGCGCCTGCGGTGGAACGCGGAGGGCGCAGAGGCGCGGAGAACGCAGCGCTTTATCCGATTCAAGTGGGAAAGCTCCGGATTTTCCGCGTCCTCCGCGCCTCCGCGATCTCTGCGTTACCGACCCATGCCAGGAATTCCACCTGATAGCCTGTCGCGGGAGCGGGTCCGCCTGGCGGTGGCCGGGATGCAACAGGCTAGATCGCGTGCTGGCGGTCGACGTTCCTGGGCAGGTTGCCCTGGCGGGCGAGCTTTTCCAATTTCTTCTGGATGCGGCTGCGCTTGAGAGGCGAGAGATAGTCCACGAACAGTTTGCCGTCCAGATGATCCATCTCGTGCTGGATGCATACGGCCAGCAGGCCGTCGGCGTCCATCTCGAAGGCCTCGCCATCGCGGTTCAGGGCGTGTACGCGCACGCGGTCGGCCCGGCGCACGGTCTCGTAGTACCCGGGCACCGACAGGCAGCCCTCCTCCATTTCCTCCTCACCCTCCCGGGAGAGTATCTCCGGGTTGATCAGCACGAGGGGCGCATCCCGGTTCTCCGAGATGTCGATGACGATCACCTGTCGCCGTACGTTGACCTGGGTCGCCGCCAAGCCGATACCCGGGGCTTCGTACATGGTTTCCAGCATATCGTCCACCAGCCGGCGGATGTCATCGTCCACTTTTTCCACCGGCACGGCGCGTTTGCGCAGCCGGGGATCGGGAAAATGAAGGATTTCAAGTTTGGCCATGACCGCTTATCCGCTGTTCGTCCGTCTCTGGGGGATATTCGTGCAGTAGTGCAAGTTTTTCTGCTAATGTAGTGATCATACTAATATAATGTGGTCAGCCGAGGGCTATTCAAGCTGGCCGGAGCAGGGTTGCCGAGGACCCGGCGCCAAAGAACAAGCGACTGACAGGGGGAATGATGTCCGCCAATATTTCGCCTCGCACCGGACGGATGGTGTCCGCCGCCGTGTGTATTCTAGCGTTACTGGGCGCCGGATGCGCCAGCAAGGCGCCGGAGCCAGCCCCCGAACCCACCG
>SKOF01000084.1 GCA_007120155.1 Thioalkalivibrio sp.
CGGCCAGGAGAGGTCGGTGTTGATTGTTCTCGTGCTAAATTATACGCACACCCGCAAGGGGCCACAGCCGACTCCGACACTAACCATATCGTCCTCAGATATAGCTCAACAGGGTATCTGGTAGCTTATGACGGAGATCAACCCCGAATCAGGTGTTTACACCCCGGGGACATTGGTTTTAGTTTAATGACTGGGGTACTTCACAGTGGCCCTGCTGCGGCGGCAGAAAGACACCTGATTGTGGAGCATCCTTTGATAAGACATATCAGCGAAAACCGTGACGGCATCATGAATCCGACAAGCCCGGCGACGTGGAAAAAACGCACGCGGGTCGTTAGTACCTGCAACCGAAAGACCCAAACAATGAAATTCCCTACGAAACAGATGCGTGCAGCGGTTGAGGCGTTTTGGACGCGTTTAACGGTCCAACGCGGTGTTTTCTACCAAAACGCCACAAAGGACTACCGCACAAACCGTACAACTGAAGCGCTGATAGACGGCGACAGGCAGCTCGCACTTTTGCTGCTGTTGATGAATATGACCAGCCGCCAGTCACCCGCTTCTTGGGGCAGGAAACTGGAACAAATCGCCCGAAAGGTCGACCCGATCGTCACGTCGTGCGTAATAGGCGCGGGGTCAGAATACCGCCAACAACGGGCGGCTGAGGCGATGGCAACCGGCGACCGGCAGCTAGCGGCTGTTCTTTTGGCTTTGGATTTGGTAGATGAGACTGTTTCGGACAACGACCCAGTCTGAAGCAGAACGTCAAGATCGGGTTCTACGGTATTTAATCCTCCGTGATTGGCAAGTTAAAATAACTGTTGGGACGGCCCTGAGTTATGGCTGGCCCGATATTTACACCGCCCATAAACGCCACGGCCCACGTTGGATTGAAATGAAGAAACCCGGTGAAAAGTTGCGAGACACGCAAATTGATTTTATTACACAATTTGCGCTCGTTGATGTTGGTGTTTGGGTGTTGACAGAGGCTAACCCCACCGAATACCGTAAGTTATTCTACCCGCCAAACTGGCATGAGTTTATTTGATATTATCAATTTCACAAATAATATCAAAAAGATAGTTTGAAAATTTTTAATATCACCCCTTGTCAACCCAGGTTCGCCCGTTATAATATATCGGGAGGATTGCGTGAAAAAATCAGTGATATTATTTATCAAATTCATATTATCAGAATGGGTCAAAATATCGAAAGGGCCGGAATGATAGAAAATATCAGTGAACAACTCGCACAGCTAAAATCCCTCTTGTCTGAGTGCGAGATACGTGCGAGTCTGCCGTCATCAACGAACCCGAAAACGCTTGAAAGAATCAACGCGGAATTGACTGAATTTAGTCAGTCAGAAGCGATCGGGATTTTTGAAGCAGCGCGTGCATTACAACCGCCTGGCGTACTTAAACAATGGGCCAGCGATAAATTCCTCCGAGACGCCCGTGAAGTGATAGTATACATGAAAGCCCGGAGATTAGTCCGGCAAATGTGGCAAGAGTTAGTTACATCTCGCCGACACCTTAGACCGCAAGGAGATCAGAATGCACTCGACGGATCATCAGGCCGAAGCCGAAGGCATTGCGTTAAGCCGGCAGTTTTCAATGCCCCGACCACGGGACGGTCAGACAAAAGTCCATAAGGTAGACACAGGCGGCCGCGAACGAGCACGCCGTCGCCGTGAAGACTTGAAAAGAGCGTTCGAGATCAAACCTCGGAGCCTTAACGACGACTTGTCAACTGGATTGTGGATGTATTTACATGGAACCAAGTGACCGGTTAATTCAGTATGCAATTAAAGTGGCCGTGCGAACAGCTCGCGTTAGCAATTTGGATGTAGACGTGGCTGTGAGTATTGCGTGTGAACATGCCCTCACGCAGGCCCGTAGAGTTAAAACGGAATCAGAATGTTTTAAGCTGTTAGCGACAGTACTACAACGACGGTTGGTTTGTGATATACTGGACGAAATCCGTGTTTTTGGCCCGTCATCAATTACACGGCTCCAGCAAAAGCGCAGGAACCAACGTAAACAATTTTCAAGTAAAAGGGAGTCAACAGACGTAATACCGTATATTAGCCGCCCATCGAAATTTAACATGGTTGATTTTTTAGATCAATTTCAAGGTAACGACGACTTACTTCAGCTAGTAACTTTAATGTTAGCTGGCTACAATCAATCTGAGCTAATTCAACAATTTGGTTACAAACGCGCTCAACTAGCCCATCTAAGAGAAAGACTAGAACATGTTCTCACGCAAGACTGATGTTATCCAGGCCCGCCGCACCCACGTACAGACACTCCGTAAGCCCGAAGTTGGCACCCTGTTGCACGGATTGCGCAACATGCCCGTTCGCGTGCATTTGCAGGTGGCCCGAGGTACGGAATCTGATATTTTTGCGTACGCCACACTGGTGCCGTTGAACCCCGAATTGACAACCACCAACGAGCAATGGTTCTTACGCGACTACGCGTCACAAGAACTCGTTGGGACGAAGGTGATCTTGTCGCAAAAAGCCCGCGACGGGTTGCTTCGGCGGTACGACAACCACCCCGTACTCAATGAGTGCGACGTGTTACCTGTGAACTCACTGAAAGTGGTTCGCATGGCGGCGTCGGGAAAATCTTTGGAGGCAGACATTGCTACGCACGTCAGCGCTGTGATGCTGGAATTGTGTGCTCACTTTGCCACCGCTGCTATGGCATGTAACGGTGACGCCGAATGCCTGTCAAAGATTCAGGAGGATTTTTACGCAGCGGTGCAGGATGAAGCGGGAGCTGGTGCCCCTCGCGAAGCCGTATCGTAACCAGAATGTACATGGCCTGTTAGCCTCAGTCAAGTTAGACGGGGAGCGGGCCATCTGGGTACCGGCCACTCGGGGCATGACAAAGGAAGATGTACCATTTGCAAATAAGCCAACAACATGGGTCGCACGTGATGCCGACCATGTAGCGTCAGGCTTATGGACACGCAATGGAAACATCATTCACGCCCCGAGTGATTTTTTAGATCAATTACCGCCGTTCCCCGTGGACATGGAATTGTACGCAGGGCCTGGAACATTCCAGTTTCTGCGTAGTGCTGTGTCCACTTTTACACCTGATGTTGATCTTTGGAGGCATGTTGAACCGTGTATTCTTGATGCGGTGGACATGGCCCGGTTTCTATCTCCGGGACTGGTTGAAACACGACAATCAAGTATTCTCTTGACCTCCGATGCCTATCGTTGGTGGGTCTCGTTACGGCAGCCAGCCGTGCCCGTCAGCTTAGGCTTCAAACGGCGTTTAGATTGGATGTTAGCTCAGGGGATTACCCCTCTAGAGCAAATTCAATTGCCAACATCAGGGTTTGTTATGGCAGTTGTTGATGAGCTAATGGATCGGGCCTTAGCTGAAGGTTGTGAAGGTTTGGTTCTACGTCAACCAACTGCACCATACACGTGTGCCCGTACGGCGGAGTTACTCAAGCATAAACCGGCGTTAGACATGGAAGCAACCGTGACAGGTTATGTTTGGGGTAAGCTCCCGGACGCCCGGAAATCGTTGACTGGAACAGCTGTCGGTGAGCGATTAGGGATGATGGGGGGTTTAGAAGTCCAGTTGGATTCTGGAAAACGATTTATTTTATCAGGGACAGGATTCCCCTACAAAGACTGTCACCTAGTATATACAGCCACCGGTGGTTGTGCAAGTGATCAGGGGTTACTACGGCCAGGCACCCGGGTTTCAGCGGCCGTTCACAACCCAAAATACCCCATCGGAACTGTTGTGACATTTAAGTATCGGAGTTTAACTACAAATGGTATTCCAGTGGAAGCACGTTTCCAACGAAAGAGAAGCCTATGATTGGACGAATGGTTATTACCGTTTTGCTAGTATTGTGTCTTGTAGCCGGCATCGCGATGCACACCCTGACATACGAAGCGACAGTCGATGCGGTATTGAATCCTGACGGGACGGCGAATCCCGCCTGGGTCGAAACTCAACGTTTGCGGGTGTTGGGTGGCCCCGCTGACGTCGGCTGTTTAGCGTCGACGCAGATTCAGAAGCCCGATAGACGCGTAACTAAACAGGTGTTGTACGCCCCATGTGCGGCGTTACTGCGGACGCTGGAGGTCGTTCGCCCCCATGAAGGTGTCCCGGTTAGCCGGAACTAATTGATCGGTGAGCCGTGGAAGGGGTCGGCGTATGCCGGCCCCTTCTTTTTTTTTGGAGAAGCTATGATTCACGTATACTACCACCGAATGGATTTAGACGGGCTGTGCTGCGGGGCATTGGCTTATCGGTATTACAAAAATACTGCAATGTATCACGGAATGGACTACGGTGAATCCATCTCGTACGATACTGACGCTGAATTGAATCTTTTTCTGGATTTTGTACCGTCTGCCGACGAACCAATCCCAGAGAATTTGTACGTAATTGACCACCATAAGACCTCCGTCGGTTTGCCGGGAAAAATAGACACGACGCAAGCCGCGTGTGTCCTGGCGTGGAACCACTTTCGGACGGGATCGGTCCCGTTGGCTGTTGAAATGATTGCCGATGCCGACACTTACCAAACTAACCGCCCAAATTGGTTGACTGAAATTGTACCTTTTGTTTTAGCGGTACAGTCATGGGGTCTCAGCATTTTTGATGCCACTTGGGATACGTTATTTGACGGTACGTGCGATTACCACAGATACCTTATCGAAGGTGCCGCGATTAAACGTGACCGAGATTTCATGAATGCACGACTCTGCCGTGAGCAAGCGTTTACTACATATTTTGCAGGTTTCACTGTGTTGGCAATTATCGGCGGCGACCGTGGGTCAGCGAGGTTTATCGGTTATGAGTCTGAAACTAACCACGATTTCGTGATGGTGATAAGAAATATCAAAAACCATTATTGGAAGTATTCGATGTATAGCAGCACCGTAGATGTTTCGGAGATTGCACAACAGTACGGTGGCGGCGGGCACAAAGGTGCGGCCGGATTTACGCACGAGGATCTTATCGTATGAGAACAATTACAGCATTATCCCCGACCTCGGTATCATTATATAACCGTAGCCCCGACTTATGGTACCTGCGATATTGTGCGGAGCACCGACTGCCACGGCAAAACCAGACACGTCCGGCGAGTGCGGGGTCAGCGTTTGACGCTCTTATTAAGGCGAAATTGTGGCAAGAGTACAATTTCCCGGCCCAAGATGATGACCACCCGTACGCGGCACGAACCTTGTTAGCGGCTCAAGTTGAGCCCCACAATCTTGAGTGGGCGACGGCGGCGGGTGTAAATTGCCTGCAACAGTACATCCGCTGCGGGGCATTAGCGGACTTAATGTTACTAGCCCGAGAGCCACCGCAATTTGAATTTCAATTACGTCAGTTAGTTGAGTTAGATGGTGTTAGTGTCCCGATTTACGGTATCCCGGATATGTCGTTTTATGTCGCGGGAACATTAGTAATCTTAGATTGGAAGGTAACAGGGTACTGTGCCCATTCTGTAACGTCGCCGGCTCCCGGCTACCTAATATGTCGTGATGGGTGGGACCACGCATATCGACTACCAACACGCTCGCACCGTAAACGGCATAAAGATGCAAATATAACTCAGGACTCGGGGATAACTATTACTGATTATGTGTTAGAACAGTCAAACCCGGTATGGGCACTGCAATTAGCTACGTACGCGTGGTTATTAGGGGTCGAGCCCGGTAGCACCGATTATATTACCGCCGTAGATCAACTTTGCGGGGTGCCTGATGCTTGTAAAGACCACCCCGATGTGCGCGTTGCCTCATACCGTGCAAAAATATCAAAAGGATTTCAAGAAACCGTGATTGGTTATTACAGCCAATGTTGGTTGGCATACCAATCTGGACATATTTTCCTAACGGAGTCGCGGTCGGCTTCAAATGATCGGGTGGCTTTTTTAGAGAATCTCGTTGAGATTCTAATGACCGGCGACCCGGATTCTCAGGAATTTTTAGCGGCCGTGGACTACTTGAGCGGAAAGGACGTGTATGACGCCAAAAGAGATTATCGAGCAGATGTCATCATTGCTCGGCGAGCTGGGGGAGAAACTGGGTTGCCCGATCCAGACGACTATACAGGCGTCGCCGCAAGAAACAAAGCCACAACTCGAGCAGGTCTCATTGATCTTGGATCGGTATGTCCAGGTAATAGCTGAAGTCAAATATGAGTGCGTTTACAAAGCAGATCTGCGTCCCGTTCGAGACTAAACCGCAAGGTTGGTGGTTTGACGCATTGATAGAATTTATCAGTTATGCGGATGTTGTCCGGCAAACGTACCCGGGGCAGTTTACAGAAATCCCGGGAGCGGTACTTTTAACACTGGAGGTCCGTGATGGATTGCATGGTAAAGGCGTTTGCGAGCGTTCTTGAGCTCGACCCCGAAGAGATATACGCCGGTGTTGGGCACCGTGAACCGATTCATATTTCAGAATTAGTCGCCTGGTTCCTGACGCGTGGCTGGGCGTTAGTACCCAAAGAAGAACCAATGTTGACAAACTTTCCAGCTGTCGTGGAAGGTTGTACAACCCAGGGTACCCCACACATGGTGCCACTAGAGGCCATTAACACGCTCGCAGAAGTTTGGATTATTTGGTATTTGATTCCCGTCCCAGTGAACCAACAATATCGTGTTGAATTTGAAAGGAAGCGTGATGCCGCAGAAACTTTTCGTATGGGAGTGTCCACTGGGTGAGTATTCCTCGGGTATAGCCGCCGCAATGGCGCCCGACCTAAAAACGGCAGTAGCTGCGTTAATTGTGGCCGGATTGCCAGAGCATTATTTTGTCGCACGTGGCGGAATTATGACGGACTCAGCCGTGGTGTACCCGAAAGTCTATGAGCAACCCACCGGGGTCTTCAACATATGATCTCGCAGTATATCGGTCCGATAAATAATATCACCGGTTGTTCGCGTTGGATGGGTAGTGCCCCTCAAGGTCGCCCGATACTCCGCGAAGGTCGTAAAACACGATCAGCTGTGCGAGCGTGGTATGTTGAAAATTTTGGGCCAATTTCCCCAAGTGAGGTTGTTACGCAAACTTGCGGTGATTTAATGTGTATGACGCCTGAACATTTAACGCTTACAACACGGAGCGAGTTGGCTAAAAAAACGTGTCCCGGCAAGTTGGGCAAAAATCAAACGTAGATGTAAGAGGTGAACCACAGGGGGCGGGGTCTGGAGCCACGCGGCACGAAAAATCACGGTTCGGGGCCATTTACGAACGTGTAAATGGTTCCGACGTTACCACGGACCCGTCTACCTGATACAAAGTAAATAACAAACACCTATTATTTCATTGTTCATACGGACTTTTTGAGGTGAAAAAGTCATAAAGAGATAAGATAAAGAGGTTCTGTAAGTAATGGACCAAATCCCCAGCACGAAAGGATGTAAGATGGTAGGTATCCCCATATTATCATGCAGCGGCCGGACATTGGCAGAAACCTGGGAAAACTCGTTAAAACTAGTGATGATTGATGGAATTGATATTAACAATCAATACGAGGCGACTCCCTCCCGCGACTGCTCAATGTTAATGACGGTTCATGATCCTCTTGCGGAGCCAATGATTACTCGTTGTCTCCCCGGCGGTCTCGAAGATTTGTGGAAGTATTACTGCGAAGTCTGTCTTGGAACACGCGACCACGAAATTCGCAACCCCGCTGACCCGGAAGACAAACGTTGGTCGTACACTTATCACGACCGCCTCACGAATTATAGGGCAATTAACCAAATAGAGGCCATTATCGACGGCCTTTATGTGTCGCCGTTCACCCGCCGAGTTCAGGCAATTACATGGAAACCTGAAGTGGATTTGGCTACGCACGACCCACCTTGCTTACAGAGCATCTGGTGTCGGCTGTCGCCCAACTTCGACGGTTATTTTTTGAACATGAATACTCGCTGGCGATCACGCGATGCGTATCGGGCAGCGTTCATGAACATGTTTGTTATGGTTGAGTTCATGAAGCACATTGCTTCGGAGCTCACAACTCGCCTGGGGGTGCCAGTCTACCTCGGCCGTTATGTTGATTTCAGTGACTCATACCATATTTATGGTTCGATGGTAGATGATGTCACTAAACGAGCGTTACCGCTACTCACTACCCGGTCTGAAAGTGAACGGACGTATACCTACTCAGAATACATCCAAGATCTTTCGATCGTTGAAGGCACCCCTTAACATGACACAAATGTTTGACACATGTGACAAGCTACTAACATTTTTAGCGACAAATGACGATATCCCCGACGACGTTCGACTTGCGATGTTAGACGCGGTGCGCAGGGTACTGGCAACCCATGAGGTTGTAGCCTTCGACCGCCAAAAATGCTACATTGTATCATTTCAGTCTCACGAGGAAGCCGCTGCGTATGCAGCCGGCGACCCGGGGCTTGCGTATTATCCTGTAGAAAGGCAAACATGGGCACCTTAGACGACCAAATTCTTTACGTCCGCAGCAAACAGTTTGACCTTCGAGATGTTCTTGGACACGCACGCCCATCTTTCGTGCATTTTATGATAGAGGCGGGTGTATTAACGCCTAACGGAGTCTATGGGTGCTCGCCGTGTAGAGCATTTTACGGGCTGTACCTGGATGGTATTCTTGTTTTTGCGGACAATAGGTGTATCGGCCTGCGGCTGACACACCCCCAAGCACCACTCCGAGCGGGTAATCAAAATTCTGGCATTAACGCCCCAGTGTGGCCCCAGCCAATTGGTTCACAGTGGTACCTGGTACATGAAACGTGGATACCCCGCTCATTACAAGACCACGCGTACAGAGCAGCAACCAAATTGCTGCGGGAAGCTGCGGACACGCTGTCACTCCGGGCGTGGGTGGTACGCGAAGAATCGCGGCGTAAAAGAGACACAGACCGTGGCAAACTACTTGACGCGTGGGCCCCATACATTTAAGGACCAGACAATGATAAAAAATATCAAACTCCTGTTGAGTGGCTTTGCGGAAAACGCTAGGTTGGAGAAGGCACTAACCGATGCTGTGCAACTCGCCCGCAAGAAGGACGCGCAGATTCAGTCTCTGACCAGGCAAATTTGCGACCTGTCGACTCAGCAGGAGCAAGACCGCCATGCGGCCAAAACCACATACGAAATGCAGCGACTCAGGCACGAGCAGGAGATCAATCGACTGGTGCGTGAAATGGCTGAAATCCGAACAAGCCTGGACGAGGTAATCATTGAAAACCAACGATGGTATTTGCGAAATGTTGCCCCGCCGAAGGCTGATTAGCGTTGCGTGGGCCCAAGTGATAAAAGATATCAGGGACCGCGGCCGGCGACGGGGAGCCTGCAAAAAACGTTGGGCCGTCATGACTTCCCCGGAACTGGGCGGCATCTGTCAAACAGTAATTCAGACTAATTTCCGAGCCCTTGCCATGTTTTATTACCTCAGAACTGCGCCAACCTCCAATACAAAAGTAACCCTGTACAAACGGTCGGGTCCACCGCATGACGGTATTTGGGATCCTGAGAAGCAGAAGGGGCCAAAATGATAGGTGAACATATAGAAAACCGGGCCATCTATTTAATGCAGCGACTTCGGCCATTTTTGGCCGAAGGGCCACTAACGATGTTTTATATCGCTGGCGGTGCGCTGGTCGGGCAGCCAAACGATGTCGACATCTTCCCGTGTCCGTACTCCGCCGCCCCAGTTTTTCAGGCTCCCGTAGTAAGCAAAACAAAAAATGCCATAACTTACGACACAGAACCGTGGCCAGTTCAAGTTTGCTCTTATACAGCCGACACGACCCGTGAACTAGTTGAATCATTTGATTATACCCACATTCAAGTGGGGGCAAAAATCCGAGCAACGTCAAAAGTATGCTCTGTGTTGGATGTTGCTTACACGCCGGGGTTTATTCTGGCAGCTGTGTCCGGCCAAACTAAGTTCACAGGTTCAGAGTTCCCACTGTCTTCTCTGTTACGTGCTGGCAAGTATTATAAACGTGAGTTGATGACTTCGCGTCAATATACAGCCAACATCTTAACAGCTGTAACAGCCGTGATTAAACGTGGTTTTGCTAACTGGGAAGATTTTAAGAATCAAATAGACGCCATTGACTTAGGTTTGGTTGCGGACGACCTTGAAGGTACTCAACAAGAATTACACGAATTATACTACGCGTTACATCGGGAGGAATAATGACTTCGCGGGAAAAACGTGAGTTGCGTGAAAAACAACAATTCCGGGAAACATTGGAGCGGACAGCCATGACATTAAATGCCATATACATTGCCAGCGACATGCTTGGTGTGGATTTAACGCAGCCTCATTCACCCGTGGAGCAGCAGTTAATTGCGCGATTAGAGGCCGTGGAAACAATGGTAAAGAGGGTTAAGCCAGACGGCGGCTTAAACAGCACCCAAGCAGTTGCGGTAGTTGTTGAGCAATGGGTGCGGGAGAATACTGATGAATAAGCTACTTGATTTTACCAAACTATTACGCGCAAGCGGAGATGATGCCCCTGCGAAATTTATACAAAAACTAAGGGGCGGTCCAGCTGGGAATCTATTAGTGGCGAGCGGTGAATACGCCGACCGTGTGCTTATTGTGGATGATCACGGCGAATCACTGTACGGCAGCGATAGTGTGTATGAAGCCGTTCAAACTACAGTCGTACTGGGTAAAGATGGTTCTTGGCGGTTTTTCACATCTGATTACTCAGGTTTAGACCTAGCGATAGTCTCTATAGATATCGACGAGCAAAAACGCGACCTTCGTGTGCACACGCGTTGGTTGGATGATAATAAAAATCAATTTAACGAAAAACTTGATTGGTCACGGCCGATTCAAACAGCTGTCACCGGCCGTCCGGTGACATTTGTACGAAAATTCCGGAGACCAGGTTGTGATGTACCGGTAAATTTAGTGGGTCTTGATTGTGGCGACTGGGATGCAATTATTTTTGTCGATGATTACGGTCGGCCTGCGGCTGAGCATGACGGCGGAGATCTTGTGTACGCCCCGTCCCCGGTAGTGCTGTCCTTAGATTACTCCGGAAACTGGCAAATAGGCTGCCCCGGACACATCGGCAGGGCGATCCGGCAGACCAGGGCAGTAGTTAATCTTTACTACCACGCATCGACCCAAGAAATTACTCACACTGTTAAATGGTTTTAAGTCAGTACAGTATTGTTTGAAAAGGGTGGGAAAAGATGAAACTACTAGACAGAGTCAGCCTCCGGGTTGATTTGATTCGTATAGCTAAGCAAGCCTCACAGGAAGGGTTGTCGGCTGAGGATTTCGTGATTATGGTTGTCGACATGTACGGCGAAGATTCTGACTGGGACGATACTTTGGTGGTGTTTATGCGGCTTCTACCTCTTCTGTTGGAGTGGTTCCGGGATAAGTGACGTGGGTGGTTAGATGCGGCGACTAGCGTGGAAATTGGCTTATCCGTTTTGTTTGATCGGTCATAAGTTTTTCGGCATCCGATATAAATGGGTGAATATCGGTATCGCGGCATGGAATCCAGAGTCGTTCGATCCACTTTGGCATTGGCAGTGGTTCGGTGATTCGATCGACGAAATGCCTGAGAGCGTGAATCTATGTGGCATTCGGTATCGGGTAACAGTCGCGGAAGGGATGGTCCAATTTAGGGAATCCCCGTTCAACGGGACCGTGTTTAGATTTGAGCGGGACCCGTTCGACAAATACGGTTTTCTGTGGTATTTCGAGGGGCGGGGCAGAGTCCCGTCCTCGCACGTCGAGGTAGCGTATGAGTGGGTCAAGGCGGTGTATGGCGGGTCACACGACTTAAAGCGACCTGCAACCAAGACCGACCCGCTCAAGTTATAAGGCGGGAAAAGGGAATGAAGGCGCGTAACCAACCGTGATCACCCCTGGCCGGTGAAATTCCGGCCCCGCCACTTTTTACCAGCGGTGGCCAGTGACCACCACCCAAGCACCGGCGATGCCGGGGAGGGAAAACATGAAAGCGATTGAAGAAGTAGCCCGGTTATCCGCTAAAATCGCAGACGGAAGCATGTCGCCGAACGAACCGCTCTTTGTACTCCGTGGACAGGATGCGCTTGCGGTATTTATTGTGCGAGAGTGGATCCTACTCGCATCAACATACGGGACGCCACCGGCGAAGCTGACAGAAGCTATGCAAAGAGCGGCCGAAATGGACGAATGGCAGCCGCGACAGATTCCTGGCAGGCCAGATACGCTGGAGACCACTCGGTAGTTAGGCGGGTAGATTGGAAGCAGGCTTCCGGAGTGTTTTGATAATTGCCCAAATCCCCCCGTATATCATTAAGCCCGGCCTGATAGGTAATATCCAGGCCCTTATATCCAGTGGATCAAACCTCAAACCTCAAACCTCAAACCTCAAACCTCAAACCTCAAACCTCAAACCTCAAATCTCAAACCTCAAACCTCAAACCTCAAACCACAAACCCCAAACCCCAACAATCACCGGCAACCGGCAACCGGCAACCGGCTTCCTGATAGATAATATCAAAAGGGCACCCCAGCTGGCAATTCGCTCTCATGTATTCGCTGGGTTGAAGCCGGCAGCCGGCAGCCGGCAGCTCTCTGGGTTGAGGCCGGCAACCGGCAGCCGGCTTCCTGATAGATAATATCAAAAGGGCACCCCAGCTGGCAATTCGCTCTCATGTATTCGCTGGGTTGAAGCCGGAAGCCGGAAGCCGGAAGCCGGAAGCCGGAAGCCGGAAGCCGGAAGCCG
>SKOF01000360.1 GCA_007120155.1 Thioalkalivibrio sp.
AGCACAGGCAGCAGCTCGCCGTATTCCTGTGCCTCCTTCAAGTCGATGGAGGCGACGTTCTGTTTGGTGATGGGATCGTATTTGGTGTACAGGTGAGGTATCAACACACGCCTCATTTTCGTTCTCCTTGGGTTGGGTGCCGGGCTAGTATCGCTGCTGCACGGCGCAAGGGAAACTTTAATGAAAAATATTTTTCAAAAGTGCTTGCTTTCTGAAACACAATGGGCCATAATAGAGTCATGGGGAACACAAACCCCGCCAACCGACCCAAGGAGAACTGAAATGATCAACCTCGAAACCGCCTCCACCGCGACCCTGGTGACCTTCTACAACACGTATGCCGCCAAGCCGGTGACCCGCTTCAGCGACCGCAAGACCGCCGTGCGCCGCGTCGCCAAGCTGCTGGACGAGCTGAAAGCTGCCGAGCTGGACAAGGAGACCGTCTCTTACTACGGCGTGACCGAATGCCCCCACTGCGGCATCCACCTCAGCAACGGCGTCCACCCGCACAACGACGAAGTGAACGGCAAGCCGGTCCCCAACGACACGCACGAGTTCCACTGCCTTGCCTGCGGCGGCGAGTTTGGCCGGGAGATCCGCAAGGCCCGCAAGAACCCGAACCTCGGCAACTCGATCGCGGCCAGCTGGAACGATCCCGAAGTGCGCGCCGCTCGCTCCGCCCGCCACCACGTGGAAGTGACCGACCAGCAAGGCGGCGTCCACGTCTACCGCTCCGTCAAGCAGGCCTTTGACGCGCTGGGCCTGCCCCTCGGCCAGCACATCAAGTTCCGGGGCGAGCTGAAGGCCGCTGGCGAACTGACCTTCAACGGCTTCAAGTTCAAGGCCATCGAAGTCTAACCCAACCGGGCCAGGGACGGCCCACCAACCCAAGGAGAACCGAAGTGGAAACAGAAGAGCTGAAGTACAAGCTGCAGGAGCATGGCTGGACAGAGACGCGCCATGGCCACATGGACCGTGTCGTCGGCAACCGGGAAGTCCGCGTGCGGTTCGACGGCGCGCTGATGGAAGTGTGCGTCCGCAGCAAGTTCAAGCAGTGGGTCATCGTCGCGCAAGAAGCCACCCGCCACGTCCAGGTGACCCGACGCGGCAAGCTGGTCGTCAACAACAAGGAGATCGTGCTGTGACACCCAAGTACCCCAACGTCACCGTCCGCCTCGTCGGCGAGGACGGCAACGCTTTCTTCATCATCGGGCGCGTCGGCGCGGCTCTGCGCAAGGCAGGCGTCCCCAACGAGGAGATCGAGGCATTCCGCCGCGAGGCCATGAGCGGCGACTACGACAACGTCCTGGCCACATGCCTGCGGTGGGTCGAGGTCGAGTGAACCACGGGCCAAGGACGGTCCATTTTTTTTTGCTGAATTTATTTCAAAAGTGCTTGCTTTCTGCAACGCATTGGGGCATAATAGAGTCTAAGAAGAGCGCAAAACCCCAAGGAGAACTGAAATGCCCGCACCGATCCGCCAGTCCGCCGACTCCCGCTTTGTTGAGATGCAGCAGATCTCCCGCTCCCTCGGCGAGAACAATGACTGCACCGTGAAGGCCATCGCCGCCGCGACAGGCCTGCAGTACGGCGTCGTCCACGCCCAGCTCCAGCACCACGGCCGCAAGAGCGGGCGCGGCGCGCACCTCTACATCATGGACGCAGCGCTGCGGTCCCTCGGCTTCAAGAAAGAGCGCGTCGCCCCCAGCTACTTCATCCGCCAGTACCCCAAGAGCCACCAGGCCCTGAAGTCCGTCACCACGCACCACGCGGATCGGTTCAACAGCGTCTGGGCCGATGGCAACAACTACATCCTCTTCACCAGCAGCTACCGCCACGCGGTCGGCATCGTGAACGGAACGAATGTTGACTGGACTCGGGGCCGCGCCCAGCGCATCGTCGAAATCTGGAAGATCACCCGCGCCTGATCCACCCGGCCAAGGACGGCCAAAAATATTTTTCATAAATGCTTGCTTTCTGCAACCGAATGGGCCATAATAAGCTTAAGGACAACGGAGAAACGAAATGAAAGCACGCAACCGCCTCGCCTGTGAATCGATCGAGAACGCATTCGGCGTCGGCACGATCAAGTCCGCGAACGAATACGGCAACGGCGATCTTGAGTTGTTTGTTGATGCTCGGCAGGTCGAACGTGTTGAACAGTTCTTGATCTGGGAATCTGAAGCCGCTCTGCGCGCCGATGACTTCCGCGTACAACCCAACTGAAACAGGAGAACTAAAATGTACACGCACCTCATCAGCTACGAGAAGAAGATCCCCGGAACCAACATCTGGGTGGAGTGCACCTTCCGCACCGTGCGCCAGAGCGCGCTGAAGGACGTCAAGGCGCTCCGCGCTCGCGGGTTCCGCAACGTCCAGGCCACACCGCTGTGAAAGTCCCCAACGCTCACGCCGTCGTCCGCGGCGGCAAGATCGTGATCCTCGCCGGGAAGAAGGTGCTGCGCACCTTCGCCCGCAACCAAGAATCCCAGGCCCGCAGCTACCTGCGCGGCTGGAACCTGACAGGAGAACAGAGATGATCGACGTAACCGCAGCCACGACCAACGAACTGGTCGCATTCTGGAACGAGCACGCACCGCAGTTCGGCGCGAAGCCGGTGAGCCGGTTCGCCACTCGCGGCGACGCCGAGCGCCGGGTGCGCGAGCTGATCGACAACATCGAGGCGCACGAGGACGACGAAGCCCCTGAAGTGACAGACGTCGCCCACACAGACGCCCGCAGCGCAGGTGTCGCGCGGTCCTGGCAGGACCCAGAGGTGCGCGCCAAGCGTGCCCAGCGCACCAACATCCGGGTGGATGGCGTTGACTACCGCTCCGTCAAGCAGGCCTTCGACGCGCTCGGGTTGCCGCTGAAGGAGCACATCCCCTTCCGCCAGCTACTGAAGCGTGAGCTGCGGCTGGAAGCGTACGACCGCGTGTGGGAAGTGGTGTTGTGAACGCAACACTCGCCACGTACAACTACCGCGCTCTGCGGGAGGCAGGGATCTCCCCGGCGCGCGCCTACCTGGAGGCAGACACATGGGCAGCCCACGACGTAGAAGTGCACGGGCACCAGTTCCGAGACGGCAAGCTGATCATCCGACTCTGTTCCACGCGGGAAGGCGCGGAGCCGTACGAGAAAGAGTTTCACTTGTGATGCTGGCGGTCAATGTCGCCATCTATGGCTGGCTGGCGGCGCGGCTCACGGGTTGGTGAAATTTATTTTTCAAAAGTGCTTGCTTTCTGGTTTGCAATGGGCCATAATACTCTTAAGCAAACAGGAGAAACGAAATGACCCGTCAAGAACTGATCGCCGCCCTCGCCGCCGACCTCCGCGCCGAAGCCAACAGCCTCGTGACCGAACTCGAAGAGCAAGGTGTCGAGTTGACCGAAGAAGAGATCCTGCTGCAACTGCTTGATGACGTCCGCGAAGAATTGATCTGCGCGCTCGATCCCGGCCCTGCCCAGCCCGAAGTCACACCCCTCTAATTCAAGGAGAACTGAAATGCTGACCCTCAACGCTTTGAAAGA
>SKOF01000001.1 GCA_007120155.1 Thioalkalivibrio sp.
AAAAAAAAGTGCCAATCCGAACGCATTAAAATCCCCCCTCATTGAAGTCTGTTTGTTGCAAATCATATTGGAACACCGAGCCATAGATCATCTTCCCCACAGCCCGCCTCCGGTGCGTCAACGCTTAAGGCATGGTCCAGGTAGGGTTTGGAATTTAAACGCAAGAGCGGCGCAGCAGCTTCGCCCGAGCGGCGCGTAAACCTATATGTGACCAACCCGACATTAATTATCACTATTTGTCCCACTGCGGCACGTAGTCCCCTGCAAAGCGATCACTCCACCGAACGTCATAGGGATTGCATTTGAATTCAGCCGCGATGCAATTCTCATCAGGGCACCGAAAGGCAAAACTGTACTCCAGGCCATTTACTTTTTTGGTCGCTGAGATGATCCCAGCGTCATGGCAGTAGTAGCATGATTTGCCCTGCGATTTGCGCTCCCTTAGCCAATCTTCTCTCACTTTTTAAACCCCTTTCACTCGATGAGTTTTTTTAAATCCCTGGACTCACCCAAAACTCCCACCATCTCGCCAAACTTGCCGGGAAGCCCTGGGGCAATGTTGTCCAATCCGTTAATGTTTTTTATTTGAACTGTCTTGGCCAACTCTCTGCACTGAGCTTGAAGTGTGGGCACCATACTGGGCTTGAGTGTCTCGCAAAGGTAAACCCACCCTCCCTGCATATCGACCACTCGCCAACCGAGCTCGCCAATGTACTCTCTTGCCTGTTGTTGATTGCACCAACCAAACTTAGGGACAGCTGCAAAGATCCTGGCCGCAGCTTCTTTGGCTTCGTCATCAGCTGAGATCTCTGGCCGGATCAAGCCTCTGATCTCGGCAGGCAGAGGCATTTGCCTGTTGCGTGGGCTTTTGCGCCATTGGTTGTAAGCCAAGATAACTTGATCTTGATTCAGGTCTGCCAGATCTTCGCAATACATCTTGAGCACATGGTCCGATAAATCTCTGCCGTAGTAGGCTGCAGTTAAGACAATCACTTCCTTCAAGCGGTTCACAGTTCACCTCGACGAATGCGCTCTAGTTGACTGTGAACATTCGTCCCTTGATCCAAGGACCGCACTTGGCCAGTTGTTGTGAATTGCCCATTCTCGGCAAAAGCGGCGATCTCATTGAGCTTCATCTCAAACAGCTCAAGGGGATGTTTTCTCTTTTCCAGCCAACCCTCTGGCATATTGAAATACGCATCCAAGAGCTTTGCCATACGCTCCTCGGTCATGGACTTCGAAATGCGCTTGGCAATTCCGGCCTGTTTTTGCATGATGTCTGGGTTGAAGCCGTATTTGCTTTTAAACCACTCACAATACCTGGCTATCAGAAAATTAGCCTTTACCCCTGATGAAGGTTTTTTGGCCACAGCGGCACCGCAATCAGTTTGCGGTGTCGTTTCCGAAGGAAACGAAATCTTAGAACCAGAGTCAGAACCAGAACCGGAACCGGAACCGGAGCCAGAGGGTTCGGGCTGCTTGACTTTGCTTCGAGGCTGCTTCGAGTCTGCTTCGATCTTTTTGGGCTTTTTTGCCTTTTGGGGCTGTGCGCTACCATGCTTTTTAGCTCGAACTTTGGCCGATTGCTTTCCACCTTCTTGCCCTGCTCGGCGCTTATCATTGATCCAATCCAGATATTGAGACGATCCTCGAACGTAAACCGAATCTGCTTCGACAATGGCAAGTTTTGCTTCGATCAGCTTCGAGGCTGCTTCGATGGTTTCAAATATCTCCAGCGGAACCCGCTTTTGACCTCGGCCCCAAAACTCCTGAGCAAGCCGCCACATTTGAATGGCTAGTCCGTCTGCGGCATTTTCATCACCAACCAATTTTGCAAGCAATTTTCGTCGTGGATCTGTCCACCAACACTCCTCAATATTGATTCTCGCCATTTCCCCCTCCTGTTCACAAAGATGAGCCCTTGGCAGGGCAAAACCCGACCACTGACCGATGCTGTTTTTAAGTTTTGATGATTGATTTTGAGACTGAGCGAAGCCTGGCCATCCGACCAAAATCCGACCAAAGGCACAGTGCGCATCATGCAGTTTGGTGCATAAAATGGGCAGTTTTAAGGATTTGTAAGATTGCTTTGGTTTTGAGTATTCGTGAAGGAATTCGTGGGGTTTAGGTGGCGACCACGGCAGGGATTGAACCTGCGACCTACAGTTTAGGAAACCGCTGAATTGTGGCTTTAAGTGTTTGAATTGTTTGGAGTTTTGTTTTTGTCCGACCAAAATCCGACCAAAGGCATTGAGCGTCAATCCCATGATTGACTCCAATCGACCTGGTCCACTGCTTTGGCCAAGTCACTATCGGAAGGCTTGCAGTAAACTTTATCATAAATCTCAAGGCTCATGCCTAAAATCCTGCAAGCGTGAGAAGGACTGATCTTTGATCCAGCCATTCTTGTTGCGCAAGTGTGTCTGAGCGAGTGGAATCCACATTGGATATTGAGTTGTCCACAAAGGGCCTTCCAGGCCGTCTTGTTGGAGCTGACCGACTTATCCACATCGTAGGGTGAGGCAAACACAAAAGGCCCTTGCCGGACTTCAAAAAGCCTCTCCAGCCCTTGCCTGACCAATCGGTGCATTGGCACCACTCGGGCTTTCTTGGTCTTGGTGTCCTCAGCCTTGAGCCTGATCAATCCGGCCTTCAGGTCCACCCTGGACCATTGGAGTTTTAAAACCTCGCCAAGCCTCATGCCCATCAAAAGCCCCATCCTGATTTGAAGTCTCAACGTCCGGTTGGCATGGCGTTGCAGCAAAACCGCCTGCCTTCGGTTCAAGACCATCTTTGGGGCAATCTCCGGATCTGGGTTGTGAAACCTTGGCACTCGGTCGATGATCTGATGCCGATGCAAGTGGTGCATAAATTCAGCCAAATATTGGCGGTGGTTTTTGAGCTTGAGCTTTGGTTGATTGCGCCTTTTAAAAGACACATATTTGCCCCAGGCCGCCTCATCCACTTGCTCTGGCTTCATGCTCCCAAAAAAAGGGATAAAGTGCAGTCGGCCTTTTTGCTCCTTGTCGACATAGGTCCTTGGCCTCCAAGTGGGCCGCTTCTCCTCAAGCCACTCAGGATAAAGGTCCTCAAACAAAAACCTTGAGGCAGGGCCAATCTTGCCCTGGACAATCTCGGCATGAGTGGAGTGGATCTTTGAGCGATGCTTCCTGACCACCGAGGCCACAAGCTTTTGATCATCAGACAAAAGGGCCTCAAGGTCCTCAGCCTTGACCTTGACCCCACAGGACTTGGTGCGCCTTTTGCCGGACTTGTCCTTGTCTCGGACATAAAGCACCAACGACCCAGGCTCTACATAGAGATGGGTTTCAAACTTGACCTTTGTGAGAGTGGACACCTTAGCCGACCTTTACAGTCCTTCGGATGCACCACTTGTCCACCTCATCTTTGTGGAACCGGACTGATTTGCCGATCTTAAAATAAGGGATCTCATTGTCTGAAACCAATGATCTCACCTTGCGCTCGCTGATTTGCAAATACTTGCAAAGGCTTCTCACGTCCATCA
>SKOF01000312.1 GCA_007120155.1 Thioalkalivibrio sp.
ATGCAAGACGCCATGTGGGGCGCAAGGACTTGGCACCCCTGCAGCGTGAGCGTGGGGTAAAGGAGGTAGAGGCGGCGTTGGCCGATATCCTTGGGGCAGAGAGGAGGCTGTTGCAGGCCCGCGGCCGGCTGGCCGATGTCGCCTTCCAGCATCCGTTCCCCGGGACCGGGATGCCCAACCCGGCTGTCGAACGGCTGGAGGCCCTTGTCAGGGCCGGGCAAAGCCTCCAACAAATACGGGTCTTTCTGGAAGCGGCGTTGCGGAACGGCGCGGTCCGCTGGAACAAGCCGGCGGACAAGCGCAAACTCCGCGACGAGCGGCGCCGTCTCCTGTGCCGCACCCTGTTCGAGTTCTGGCTGAACTCGGGGCGCGGGGTCAGCTATACGAGCAACCCTGTCACCAACAAGCGCGAAGGCCCGCTCCTCTCCTTCGTCAACGACGTCGTCCGCCTGGTGACCGATCCGCCAATGCAGCTGAGTGGGGACACGATCAAGGAGGAGATCGAGGCCTACGAGGCTGAGGGAGGGGTCACTGATCCCCCTGGACCGCTTCGCAGGGCCACGAAGGTTGAAGCGGAAGCAGCGCGTCTGTTGGCAGAGCTCGACAGGACGGTCCGCGACCCTGCCGCGCGGCTGATCAATCTGATGGCGGTGCGGGACGCGGTCGAGCGCCACGGCACCACCGAGAAGCGGGCGTCCCAGCTTCGCCTCGCGGTACTTCTGTCCGAGGCGCTGGTCGCGCGGGCGACCGGGGTGGCCGAGAAGGGGCAGGCGCTGACCGCTCAGGCACTATGCCTGATGTACGCGGATCTGCTCAAGTCATATTTTGAACCAGCGGTTGAAGTTGACGATTTCATGCATTGGGAGTGGGCCAGAATCCCTCATTTTTATTCATCCTATTATGTTTACCAGTACGCAACCGGGTTTTCTGCCGCTGTCGCGATCAGCCGGCAGATTCTGCAGGACGGATCAGCCGCAATAGCGCGTTACCTTGAGTTCCTTGGGTCGGGCGGATCGGATTATCCGCTCATTTTACTGGCTAAAACCGGTGTTGATCTTTCTGGTTCCGGACCCGTCAAAGATGCGATGGCAGTATTTGATGCTTATCTGAAACGTCTGGAAGATCTCTTTTAGTTTTACAGGCTGGCTGAAAGGGTTCAGCCGGAAGCTGCCGGAGGATTTATTTTAATGGAAATTGAGCTGAAAATGATTTTTCCGGATCGGACTTGCTATGAAACGTTTATCAGCGACCGATGGACAGAAAAAATTCTGCCGACCCGGGATAAACGTGAGATTATGATGCACAGCCTGTATTTCGATACGCAGAGCCGTGAACTTGAATCACTGAAGGCAACGGCCCGGGTGCGGCTTGAAAACCAGGCGACTGTTCTGACGCTGAAAAGGGGTGATCTGTCTTGCTGCGGTGTTTTCAGTCGGCAGGAGTGGTCGGCCGGGATCCCGCGGGATCACCTGTCCGGGTTTCAGTCAATAAAAGAACTGGACGGCCAGATGATCCGCCGCTGGTTCGAAAACGAACACTGGTTTGCTGACGCACGTGAAAATCAGCCAGATGCACTGCATGAGCTTTTGGATATCATCGAAGACCAGGTGCTGACCTGCACAGCGGAGATTCGTTTTTGCCGTCTCGCAGCCCGGATCGAAATCAACGGCACCCAGCTGGAAACAGCACTTGACCGGGGCCACTTTATTTTTGGCCAGCATAAAAAAGCATTCAGCGAGCTGGAAATAGAGCTGCTGGACGGCGAGAGCGCTCTTTTAAATGAGTTTCGGCAAATATTGACGGAGCGTTTCGGCTTGCTGCCGGAGACAGAAAGCAAGCTGGCTCGCTGCCTGGCATTTGCCAGATCCGTTGAACACGATGCACATCGATGATTGCCGATGTATGACGATGCATGCCGATGCATGCCAGGCAAGTAAATGAAACAAAGACGTCTTGCAGATAAGCGGGAGGATACGAAGTGTCTGATCATCAAGAAAAACCCAGACGCAGCCTGATCACAATTGTCGGCGGCGGAGCGGCCGGACTGGCAGCAGCAATCGCGGCAGCTGAAAGGTTATCACGGTATACAAAAACAGAGATGAATGAAATCCGTTCACGCTATCATTTTGATTTTGATTGTCCTGTTACGATTCTCGAAAAAAATGATCGTGTTGGCCGTAAGCTTCTGGCGACCGGCAATGGCCGGTGTAATTTGAGTCACCAGGATATCAGCTTCAAGTCATATCATGGACATCAGGCCGCATTTGCGAAACATGCCCTGCAGTTTATGGATACAGCAAAGACAATTGACTGGTTCAGCCAGATAGGGGTTCCAGTCAGAACTGAATCTGACGGGCGGATTTTCCCCAATAGCCTTCAGGCAGCTTCAGTTCTGGATAATCTGCGTTTTGAAGCGGACCGGCTTCGAGTAAAAACTGTAACGCAGTTTAATGTGATCGAGATAAACCCGGGCCAGCCGCTTTTCATCGGCAGTCAGGCTCTGGAAGCATCCCCGGGATTTGATCTTCAGGCTGAAGATGGGCGGATGCTAAAATCTGAGCTGGTGATTGTGACTGCCGGCGGGATGGCAGGGCCGGCATTCGGCTGTGATGGCAGTGCTTATTCTTTAATGGAACAGATGGGGCACACAATGACACCGGTCTTCCCGGCTCTGGTTCAGATTAAAACCGGGACAGGCTGGAGCGGCGGACTGGCTGGAAGTAAAGTAGAGGGCGAGGTTTCTTTTTTTCAGGGAGGAGAGCGCAGACGTTCGGAACAAGGTGAAATACTCTTTACCCGGTACGGTCTTTCAGGACCGCCTGTTCTGCAGCTATCCCGGCTGGCGGCTGCCGCTGAGCATCATCAGCTGCGTGATGCCTGGATTGAGCTGAATTTTTTACCGCAATGGCATGATGATCAGCTGTCCTTGTGGCTCAAACGCAGAGCTGACCATTCACCAGACTTGCCCCTATCAGACTATCTGACAGGCCTGCTGCCGAAAAAAATCGGGCAGGCATTGCTGAAACAGTCACTTCATCAGCCGCTGAGCCAGACATGCGGGCTGCTTGATCAAAAACAGATTGACACGATTGTTCATTCGCTTTTGCATACCAGACTGCCGGTCTGCGGTACACTGGGCTGGGATCAGGCACAAGTGACGGCAGGCGGTCTGGATGTGAATCAGTTTAACCCGGCTACACTTGAATCATCCCTGCAAAGCGGATTGTTCGCTGCTGGTGAGATATTTGATATCGATGGTGACTGCGGCGGGTTTAATTTGCAGTGGGCCTGGTCGTCAGGTCATCTGGCAGGGGTTAAGGCAGCTGAAAGAACCATGCAGGCTGATGGACATGCCGGCCGGGTCGATTTTCCGGTACTTAGCCAGGAAGCCGGATCCGAACAGAAGACAAAAGTGACACTGGAATCGAAGGGCGGAAAACTGAACCGATCAAAACCCGTCAGAAAAACCAGGAAGGCTGGCAGGAAGCCTTCAGTAAAACATCCGTCAGCTGCCG
>SKOF01000583.1 GCA_007120155.1 Thioalkalivibrio sp.
CATGTCCATGTTCGGTTTCTACGACCTGCAGATGCCCACGGGCATCCAGACCCGGCTGTCCAATCTCAGCAACCGCCAGGAAGGCGGCACGTTCATCGGCGCCGGCATCATGGGCTTCCTCTCGGCGCTGATCGTAGGCCCCTGCGTGACTGCCCCGCTGGTCGGCGCCCTGCTCTATATCAGCCAGACCGGCGACGCCTTCCTGGGCGGCCTAGCCCTGTTTGCCCTGTCCATGGGCATGGGCGTACCGCTGCTGATCATCGGCACCGCCGGCGGCAAGATCCTGCCCCGGGCCGGGGGCTGGATGGATGCGGTCAAGGCCGTGTTCGGCGTGGCCCTGCTGGGCATGGGCATCTGGCTGTTGGAGCGGGTCATTCCCATGCCGGTGGCCATGTTCCTGTGGGGTTCCCTGTTCATCGTCTCCGGCATCTACATGGGCGCGCTTCATTCCCTGGCGCCGGACGCCAGCGGCTGGCGTACCCTGTGGAAGGGGCTGGGCCTGGTGATCCTGGTGTGGGGCATCCTGCTGATGATCGGCTCCGCCTCCGGCGGACGCGACGTGTTCCAGCCGCTGCGCGGCATCATGCCCACCGCGGCCATGACCGCCGCCAACGGCACCGCACAGTCCGCCGGCCTCGAATTCCGCGAGATCGACAGCCTGGCCGATCTGGAACGCGAGGTGGCGCAGGCCCGCGAAACCGGGCAGCCCGTCATGGTCGACTTCTACGCGGACTGGTGCGTGGACTGCGTGCGCATGGAGCGCACCACCTTCCAGGACCGGGGCGTGATACAGGCTCTGGCGGGCACGCGGCTGCTCAAGGCGGACGTCACCGACAACAACGCGGACCACCGGGAACTGATGCGCCACTTCAACCTGTTCGGCCCGCCGGCCATCATCTTCTACGACAGTGACGGGAATGAACTGCGCAACTACCGCCTGGTGGGATATTCTCCCGCAGGCCGGTTTACCGAGCATGTCAGGAACGCCATCGGCGGCTAACCGGATGCATACGCCCGAACACACCTCACGCATCACGCTTTACGCCTCACGGCCCCGGCGAAGCAGGGGCCTGAGCCAACCGGCCTTTCTGATCCTGCTGGTGGTGGTTGCCCTGCTCGCGGGCCTGGGCGGATTCGGGTTCTACCACCTGACGGGCACGGGCCCCGAAACCGCCCCCCAGCGTGCCGAGGCACCGGGCAGCGGAGATGTGAAGGGCACGATGCGCCCCGACTTCACCCTGCCGGACCTGGCCGGCGAGTTGCGCCACATCGGCGACTGGGACGGGGACGTGGTGCTGGTGAATTTCTGGGCCACGTGGTGCCCGCCCTGCCTCAGGGAGATGCCCGCCTTCGTGGAAGTACAGGATGCCTACGGGGACCGGGGCGTGACCATCGTGGCCGTCGCCATCGACGACGAACAGGCCGTGCGCGATTTCGCGGACGCCCATGATCTGAACTTCCCGGTACTGCTCGGCCAGTCCGGCGGCATGGCGGTGACCCGTGACTACGGCAACCGGCAGGGCGCCCTGCCCTACAGCGCCCTGCTGGACCGCGACGGCAGGATCCGCTTCGTCCAGGCAGGCGAGCTGCACAAGGAAACCCTCGAGCGGGAACTCCGGCCGCTGCTTTGAAGGGCGATTCAAGATTCAAGATTCAAGATTCAAAGGGGAAACCGTTTCGGCTCGTGCTCCGAGGCCCAATTGGCCACCCCCTTGAATCTTGAATCTTGAATATTGAATATTGAATCGCCCTTCAATACCTTGCGTCGTAATCTTTCGGCCAAATTCCGCGATCCGGCGCCTATCTTCCGCGTCTACCGCCTTTCCGTACGGCGCTCACTGGACACCCCCATCGGCATCAGGCACAATGCCGTGGCCTGCCGGACAAACTACAGAAACGAACAAGTTTCCGGCTCATTTCCCGAAGTTTGATCGAATATCATGGCAAAGTTACTGGTTCTCAACGGCCCCAACCTGAACCTTCTCGGCACCCGGGAACCCCACATCTACGGGACCCGGACGCTGGGAGAGATCTGCGAAGGCCTGCGCGAACAGGCTCGCGAGGAAGGCCACAGCCTGGAGGACTTCCAGTCCAACGCGGAGCACGAACTGGTGGACCGCGTGCACCAGGCCGGCAGGGAAGGCATTGACTTCATCCTCTTCAATCCCGGCGCCTTCACCCACACCAGCATCGCCCTGCGTGACGCCCTGCTGGGGGTGGCCATCCCCTTCATCGAGGTGCACCTCTCCAACGTGCACGCCCGCGAGGACTTCCGGCAGCATTCCTTCCTGTCCGATGTGGCGGTGGGCGTGATCACCGGACTCGGACCCAAGGGATACGAGCTGGGCCTGCAGGCAGCCATCCACCTGACCAAGAAGAACTGACAACTCCATGGATATCCGAAAGATCAAGAAGCTGATCGAGCTGCTGGAGGAATCCGGCATCAACGAGATCGAGATCCGTGAGGGCGAGGAATCGGTGCGCATCACCCGCAGCGCACCCGGCAGCCAGCAGGCCTTCATGATGTCACCTCACATGGCTCCGGCCGTGCCGGCCGCCCAGACCGTGCAGGCGCCGCCGGTGTCGGGCGGACCGGTCGAACCCCCGATGCCGGACGGCCACACGGTGATTGCACCCATGGTGGGCACCTTCTACCGGGCCGCCTCGCCGGGCGCCAAACCCTTTGTGGAGGTGGGCCAAGCCATCTCCGTCGGTGACACGCTTTGCATCATCGAAGCCATGAAGATGCTCAACCAGATCGAGGCCGACAAGGCGGGCGTGATCAAGGCCATCCTGATCGAGAACGGCCAGCCCGTGGAATACGGCCAGCCGATGTTCATCATCGAGTGATGTTCGACAAAATACTGATTGCCAACCGGGGCGAGATCGCCCTTCGCATCCTCCGGGCATGCCGTGAGATGGGCATCCAGACGGTGGCCGTGCACTCGATGGCGGACCGGGACCTCAAGCATGTGCGCCTGGCCGATGAGTCCGTGTGCATCGGACCGGCCAGTTCCACGGAGAGCTACCTGAACGTCCCCGCCATCATCAGTGCCGCCGAACTGACCGACGCCGGGGCCATCCACCCCGGCTACGGCTTTCTCTCCGAGAACGCGGATTTCGCCGAGCGGGTCGAGTCCAGTGGCTTCGTGTTCATCGGTCCGCGCGCAGCCACCATCCGGCTCATGGGTGACAAGGTCTCCGCCAAGGACGCCATGATGAAGGCCGGCGTGCCCTGCGTGCCCGGCTCGGTCGGCGCACTCGGCGATGATCCGGACGAGAACCTGCGCACGGCCCGGGAAATCGGCTACCCGGTGATCATCAAGGCCGCCGGCGGGGGCGGCGGGCGCGGCATGCGCGTGGTGCACACGGAAGGGTCGCTGCTGAGCGCCATCAGCCTGACCCGCAACGAGGCCCGCAACGCATTCAACAACGACATGCTGTACATGGAGAAATTCCTGGAGCACCCGCGGCACATCGAGTTCCAGGTGCTGGCCGA
>SKOF01000600.1 GCA_007120155.1 Thioalkalivibrio sp.
ATATTTTCCTTGATTTTCTGCATGGGAACATGGCCTGGACCTTCGATCATCACCTGGACATCGTGTTCCCAGGCGATCCGGGCCAGCTCTCCCAGTGTTTCCAGTTCTGCGAACTGCGCGGCGTCATTGGCGTCGGCAATGCAGCCAGGCCGCAGACCGTCGCCGAGGGAGAAGGCCACGTCGTACGCCTTCATGATTTCGCAGATGTCCTCGAAATGCGTGTAGAGGAAGCTTTCCTTATGGTGGGCGAGGCACCACTTGGCCATGATGGAGCCGCCCCGGGAGACGATGCCGGTGACCCGGTCGGCGGTGAGCGGCACGTAGCGCAGCAGCACGCCCGCATGGATGGTGAAGTAGTCCACCCCCTGCTCCGCCTGCTCGATCAGCGTGTCCCGGAACAACTCCCAGGTGAGATCCTCGGGCTTGCCGTTGACCTTCTCCAGGGCCTGGTAGATGGGCACGGTGCCGATGGGTACCGGACTGTTCCTCAGGATCCATTCCCGGGTCTCGTGGATGTTCTTCCCGGTGGACAGATCCATCAGCGTATCGCCGCCCCAGCGGCAGGACCACACCAGCTTCTCCACCTCCTCCTCGATGCTGGAGGTGACCGCGGAATTGCCGATGTTGGTGTTCACCTTTACGCGGAAGTTGCGCCCGATGATCATGGGCTCCAGTTCCGGATGATTGATGTTGCTGGGGATGATGGCCCGGCCGGCGGCCACCTCGTCACGCACGAACTCGGGCGTGATCTCCCCTGGGATGCTCGCGCCGAAGGACTCGCCCGGATGCTGGCGAAGCAGTCTGGCGTAACGCGGGTCGGCACGCATTTCCTGGAGCCGGCAGTTCTCGCGGATGGCGACGAACTCCATCTCCGGGGTGACGATGCCCCGGCGGGCGTAATGCATCTGCGTGACGTTCAACCCGGCACGGGCCCGGCGCGGCGCACGGATATGCTCGAAGCGCAGCGCCGCCAGTTCCGGATCCAGGGCCCGGGCGCGGCCGTATTCGGAGCTGGGGCCATCCAGTCGCTCGGTATCCCCGCGCGCCTCGACCCACGCCTCTCGAAGCGCCGGCAGCCCCTTCATGAGATCAATATGCGCATCCGGATCCGTATAGGGGCCCGAGGTGTCGTAGACGGTGATGGGCGGGTTGTCTTCCGCGCCCATGGAAGCCTGGGTCGGGGCCTGAGTCACCTCGCGCATCGGCACGCGAATGTCCGGCCGGGCCCCTTGAATGAAGATCTTGCGGGAATTGGGGAACGGCCGGGCGATCTCTCCGGAGAGCCGGTCGGTCTTGTTGATGAAATCCTGGGGAATGGCGCTCATGGTGTACCTCGCGTGGGGTGCGGCGGAAGGTACGGAGCGGCTGGGGCGGGGCTCCGAAGCTTCCCTCCGCCGGTATGATCCGGTTCAGGTTCCAAGGGTGTATCTCAGCCCATTCGGTTCCGATGGGCACCCCTAGCCTCGTCGTGGCTTGAAACTATAGCAGCCCGGACGGGCTTACTGGAACAGTGGCGGGAAAGTGGCTAGTGGCAAGTGTCAAGTGGCAAGGAAAGTCAAAGACTTGAAACCCTTACCACTTGCTACTTGCCACTGCCTTCAAGCGCAGCTTCCAGGCGCTCACATAAGGTCTCAATCACCGCGACCCGGGCGAAGCGCTTGTCCTCGGACGCCACCAGGGTCCAGGGGGCGTGTTCGGTGCTGGTGCGGAACACCATCTCGTTGATGGCCGCCTTGTACTCGGGGCGCTTCTCCCGGTTGCGCCAGTCCTCGTCGGTGAGCTTGTGCTGCTTGTAGACGGTCTCCTCCCGGGCGCGGAAGCGGGCCAGTTGTTCCGCTTCGCTGATATGCAGCCAGAACTTGTGCACCAGGATGCCGTGCTCGCAGAGTTGCTGCTCGAAGTCGTTGATCTCGTGATAGGCCCGGCGCCATTGGGACGGCTCGGCCAGCTGCTCCACCCGCTCCACCAGAACCCGCCCGTACCAGGAACGGTCATAGAGGGTCGTGCGGCCCGCGCCGGGCACATGGCGCCAGAATCGCCACAGATAGTGATGGGCCAGCTCTTCGTCGCTGGGGGCGCCCACGGGGATCACCCGATAAAGCCGGGCATCGATGCCCGCGGTGACACGCCGGATGGTGCCGCCCTTGCCCGCCGCATCCCAGCCCTCGAACACCAGTACGCTGGCCCGACCTGCGTCTCGGGCCTTCCAGGTGAGCGTGCGCAGGCGCCGCTGGGCCTCCTCCAGACGCCTCCTGTATCCGGACTTGTCCAGGGACTGCCCCAGGTCCACCTGGTCCAGCACCGTGCGTCGTGCCTCCTCCGCCTCGGGCAGGCTGGGGGCGAGGGACAGCACCTCTTCGCTGTGTACGGGGCCCTCGGCATCCAGCCGTTCCCTGATGGCCTTGAGCAGGGTGCAGGCCACGGTCAGGTCCCGGTAACGGGCATCCCCCGCCTCGATCAGGTACCAGGGAGCCAGGGCCGTGTCCGTGGCCTGGATGACCGTCTCACCGACGCCGACAAAGGCCTTGTAACCCGGCAGCTTGTCGCCGTTGTGTCGGCGGGACCAGCGGCTGTCCGGGTCCTGCTTGCGTGTCTTGAGCCGCTGTTTCTGAGTGTCCTGGTCGAGATGGAACCAGAACTTGAGGATCAGGGTGTCCTCCAGGGCCAGCATGCGTTCCAGGTCCCGGATGCGGGTGGTGGCCGCATCCACCCGGGCCCCATCCCACTCGCCGGTGGTCCCGCGCATCAGCGGCTCGGAATACCAGGCGCCGAAAAACAGGCCGATCCTTCCCTTGGCGGGCAGACTGCGCCAGTAACGCCAGTAGCGGGGGTGGAACTGCTCTTCGCTGGAGACGTCCCAGAAGGCGTGGGTCTCGGTGCCGCGGGTGTCCAGCCAGCCGTTGAGCCGGTTGACCACCTCGCCCCGGCCGACACCCTCGACCCCTTCCACGATCACCAGCACCGAGAGCCCGCTGTCGCGCAGGCGCTGCTGGGCCTCGGTCAGACCGGCTCGCAGTTCCGGCAGGGCCTCCTTGTACTCGGACTTGGAGACCTTGCGGCCCAGTTCGGCGGCTTCGAACATCGGGGACGTCTCCTGGCAGGGGGAGAGCCTATCCCACAACTAATCCGCCAGCTTGGCAAGCAGGACTTGCCCGATACAAGCCTTTGTACGCACCCTTTGGCGGCTAGCGCGAAACCCGGTGGTGGTTTGTGTGTTCCGGTAACATTTCGTAACAACTCCGCAGAAACCTGACATCCGGTGCTAACACGCGCACAGGCAACCTCTTGACTCCAGCCATCTGAAGAGGAAGCACCCGATGTCATTCTTGCGTCCCGGCGGCCAACGCCCCCTTTTCCGCCCAATCCTTGCGGGTCTTGCCCTCGCAGTGGGTATCGGCATGGCGACAGCGGAAACCAACACACATGAAATCACCATGGATATGTTCGAAACCGATCACCGCGCGCCGCTGGTTTTGAACGAAACGGAAAAGAATTACGTGCTCTGGGAGATGCGCGAGATGCTCGTCGCGGTCCAGGGGATCATCGAGGGCCTGTCCAACGAGGACATGGAACGGGTATCCAGCGCGGCAACCGTCATGGGCACACATGCCGCGGACCAGGTACCGGCGGTAACAGTGGCCAAGCTGCCGCTGCAGTTCCGGGAATGGGCCACCGAGACCCACGAGGATTTCGATGCCATCTCCATTGCCGCGCGTTCCGGGGAGAGCCCCGACATGCTCACGTTCCGGCTCTCGGGCATGCTCAACACCTGTGTCGCCTGTCACGCCACCTACCGCGTCGAGGTCGAGTAACGGCAACCGCCCGGTCTTTTGAGGTGGGGCGGTGACACCGCGCACCTGTCAGGTGCGCGGTGTCGCCGCCCCATCGGGCATCGTCGCCCCATCGCAGGACTGTGAACCCGGAATACGAAGTACGGCATCGGTACCGCCTTGCGGGCACGGCAGCAGCTGCAGATCCCAGCCATTGACCTCGGCCAGTTGCCTGGCAACCGGCAGGCCCAGACCACTGCCCCCACTGTCGGAATTGCGGGACTGCTCGATGCGATAGAACGGCCGGAACACCAGCTCACGCTCCGCCTCGGGGATCCCCGGGCCCTGATCCAGCACATGAATGGCGCAGGCGTCGGCCTCCCGGCGCAGGGTGATCGCGACCGGCTTGCCCCCGCCGTAACGCAACGCGTTGTCCAGCAGGTTCATGAGCACCCGGCGCAACGACACGGGCCGCGTGACGATCCTGCAGGACGGCCCTGTCACGCTCACATCCGCTCCCCCGCTGCGCCGCGCATCGTCCGCAATGGCGTCCAGCATCTCCCGCAGCACAACCGGCACCTTTTCCTCCGCCTCCAGGCCCCGCGCGATGTCCAGGAACTCCCCGATCAGGGTGTTCATGACCTCGAGGTCCCGGCGCATCCCCTCGATGAGTTGGGGATCCGAGCGTGCGGACAGCAGTTCCAGCGAAAGCCCAAGGCGCGAAAGCGGCGTGCGCAGGTCATGCGAGATGCCCGCGAGTATGGTGGTGCGTGCGGCAAGCAACTCCTTCACCTGCCGCGTCATCAGGTTGAATGTGCGGGTCAGACCGGCGATCTCCTCCGGCCCCGTCTCGGGCAGGGGCTTAGTGAACTCCCCGTGCCCCACCCGTCCGGCGGCCTCGGACAAGCGGGCCAGGGGACGAGTGATACGACGCACGTAAACGAGGGCAGTGCCGAAGGTCAGCAGGGCGCCGACGATCAGCAGCACCATCACCACCACGCCCGGATAGACCTCGAGCCGGCGCGCCGCAAATCCCAGCCGCACGTCACCGGAGGCGGTCGCGATATCGACCCAGAGCCACTCATCGGAACCATCCGGGTTCTGCCCGATGACAACGGACTCCCCCGTGCGCCGTCGAAGTGCATCCTCCAGGAACTCCAGGTACGGATTGTAACGTGCCGGGGTCAACGGCCTGCCCGGCTCCGCCAGCCTGAGCCCCGCGCCCTCCGCCGGGGCCGGACCCGGCCCCTCAGCGCCCCGATGCTCAACCATGCCGGCGGACACCTCGGCGGTAAGCGTCATGAGCGCGGCCAGGTCGTCCGCAGATCGTCTCGCAATGGGGCTGATCAGAAAGTGGCCAAGCACGGCATGGGAGAACAGGTCATAGACGATCAGCGCAACAGCGATTGCGGCTGCGGTGCGTGCAAACAGGCTGCGTAGACGGGGTCTGAAGAACGCCATTTCTCGATCACCTGGGTGGTCGGGCAATTGTCTCGCGCTTTTCGCGGCAGGTCACCAGTCGGTAACAAACTGTTTCCACTCCGCAATACACCGGAAACCACAAGAATCCAACGTGTTTGCTGCGAGATGAGGAAAGGCGCGGTTGGCGCGTGGTGCCCGAGACCGGGAAGGGTACGTGCATTCCGGCATCCCGAAGGCCTCTACGGCCTCCGGCACCGACCTCGCGGAGGGAACGATCACATTACGAAGGGAGCGCGGACACAAACCACCACTCAGAGAGGATCATGACAATGAAGGCTACAAGAAAAAGGCAATGCGCGGCCGCCCTGCTGGCGGCGGGCACCCTGCTGGTTTCCGCCGGCGCCGCCGCTGAGGTGGATATCTGGGGGCAGGTCCACCTCTCGTTCGACCATGTGGACGATGGCACGGAAACCCGCAGCGCCGTGTCCAGCAACACCTCCATACTCGGTCTTCGCGGATCGGAGGACCTGGGCGAGGACTCGCGCTTTGTGTGGCAGATCGCCCAGGTGATCAATATGGACGGCACCGGCAGTGCCACCTTCACCACCTTCAACAGCTTCGCGGGGCTGGCAGGACCTTGGGGGCAGGCGATCATCGGCATCCATGACACGCCGTTCAAGATGTTCAACGACCAGCTCAACCCCTTCGCGGCGACATTGGGGGACAACCGCACCCTTATGGGCACGGGCGAGGTGCCGGGTACGCACTACAACGTGCGCTCGCGAAACGTGGTGATGTACACCACGCCGAATATGAACGGCCTTCAGGGCATGATCGCCTACAGCACCGATTACCGGGGGCAGGGCCGGGACGAGGACATCTGGAGCGCCAATGTCCGCTACACCACCGGCCAATATCAGATCGGTCTGGCCTACGAGGATCACGACGAGGTCGACGGCAGCAGCGCCCTGCGGCTGGGCGGACGTGTCAACCTGGGTCAGTTCCAGATCGGCGGTGTGTACGAAATCATCGACGGTGACGCGGTGCGCTCCCCCCATCTGGACCGCGACGCCTGGAGTCTCTGGGGTGCATACAAGACCGGCCCCTACACCCTGCGCGCCCTGTACTCGGAGGTGGACTCCTACTCGGGATCCAGTGACACGGGTGCCAGCCTCTGGACCGCCGGGGTCTGGCGCGCACTGTCCGAGCGAACCCAGATTTACGCCCTTTACGCCGCCATCGACAACGATGCCGCGAGCCGGCGCGCCCTGGGACGCTGGGGACACGGCGAGCATTACGTCCCTGAAGCCGGTGACAACCCCGGGGGGATCTCGCTCGGCCTGTTCCACAGATTCTAGGCGCCAGCCGGGTCCGCAGGCCCCCGACAGTCCGCTCTCCCAGGAGCCCTTGGGGTCGCTGCGGGCCCGGCACGTGTCTGGATCCAGATGAATTCCCGCGGGTCGATCAAGACTCATGCTCGGCGGCCCGCGGGGGCTTTCCCGAGGGATTGACACCATGTACGCAAAACGAATCACTCACCACCTGATGCGAGCCCTTCCGCTGCTGGCCCTGTGCCTGTCGGCCTACGCCGACACACCGGCAAACCGCCCCGCGGGCGGCCCGCCGTTCGCACAATGGCCCTGTTACAGCTACACGCTGCCCTGCGGCGCCCTCTCCACCCGGCCGGCTCACACCGCCGAACTGCCGGCAGCACTTGCCGGCGACCCGGATCGGGGTCGCGCGCTGGCACACGACCGGCGCAAGGGCAACTGCCTGACCTGCCACTTGATGCAGGGCGGCGCCCAGGGCGGCACGGTCGCCCCGGACCTGAGCCAGTACGCCACGTGGGGGCGATCCGACCAAGAGATCTATGCGCGCATCTTCGATCAACGCGCTTTCATTCCCGGTACCGTCATGCCCCCCTTCGGCACGAACGAGATCCTGACCGAACAGGAGATCATGGACATCGTCTCCTACCTGAAGAACTCGAGGTGAACCATGTACATGCATAACAGAATCGGCGCTCAAACGAAGCGCGCCAGGGTGGGCGGCGCACTGATGGCCCTCGCACTGGCGGCAGGCGCAAGCACCGTGGCGGCCCAGCAGGGCGGTGCACGGGAGTATGTGCCCTTCGACGACATCGACCCGACCCTCGGCCATCTCGCCGACATGGAGTTCTCCGGCACCGTGCGCTACTGGAAGGATGAGGAGACCCTGCGCCAACATCTGTCCTGGGTCGGGGACCCGGAGAACGAGTGGAAGCTCAACTACAAGCATCGCGACCTGGAGTACGACGAGCTGCACGGCGGGCACTTCTACCTGGAAGAGGGCGAGGCGGCCTTCAGGGAACTGAGCGAACGGCATCCCGGGTTCGCCGGCTGCATCGGCTGGGGCGAGGCCGATCTGGTCGGGGCCGCCACGCGGTACCCGCGCTACGATCCGGAAACGAACGCCATCTGGACCCTGGAGGGACGGATCGAGCACTGCGCCAAGGCAATCGCGGGACAGGAACTGCCCCAGGGCAGCCCGGGCAACACGCGTCTCTCCCTGTACGTCAAGTCGCTGAGCCACGGTATGCCCATCGACATGGACATCGGGCAACCCGCACTGCGCATCGCCTACGAACGTGGCAAGGGCCTGTTCTACATGAAGGCGGGGCAGTTCAACTTCGCCTGCGCGACCTGCCACTCCCCCAAGACACCGGTCATGGGACGCAGGCTGCGCGGTCAGATGTCGACGACGCCGTTCGCCTTCGCCGCCCACTTTCCCACCTACCGCAGCGCCAGGGGGACCGTGGAGACCCTGCAGGAGCGCATCGGACTGTGCAGCCGCCAGATGCGCGTCACGCCGCTGCGCCCGGGTGACCCGGCCTACGTGGATCTCGAGGTCTTCCTTACCGCCCTGTCCAACGGCTACCCGATCGTCTCACCGGGTGTCCGCTGACGGTTCACCGCGGGACCCCGGGCACGTCCACCCGGGGCTCCGCGCATCCGCCGGCCGGAGGCGCGGAGCCCCTCGTAACACCCTGTAACATTCCCGCTCCGACCGGACACAGAAGGGAAACAGCACCAGGGAAACAATTGCGTCGCAAGGCAACAGTCACCCAGCTATCAGAAAGGTATGCACATGAAAAACGGTATCACCAAGGTGCTCGCGGGCGCGGGCCTCGTCGTGTTCCTGATCACCATGGCCCACACGCCGGGCGCGCACGCACAGGAGGAGCAGGCCGCTTTGGGTCCGCAGCTCAGCGAGCGGCTTCGGACACTGCTCCGGGAGGAGATGAACCTCATCCAGTCCGGCATGGAGCGTGCCCTGATCGCCATCGCCGCCGGTGACCACCAGACGGTCTACGAGAACGGACGCGACATCTACCGGAGCTTCATTCTCAAGCAGCAGCTCACCGAGCAGGACCGCAGGGAACTCATGGCGGTCGCGCCCGCGGGGTTCATCGAGCTGGACGGTACGTTTCACGACACCGCGCACAAACTGGCGAAGGCCGGGCGGGACGAGGATCCCGAATTGCAGGCCTTCTATTTCTCCAGGCTGGTGGAGAGCTGCACCGTCTGCCATGCCCGCTACGCCGGCGACCGCTTCCCCGGCCTGAGCCGCCTGGGCGAATCGGACAGCGGCCACCACCATCACTGATCCCGGGGGGAGCGGATCCATGGGCAAACACCTTGCGTCCCTCCTTGCCGCGGTCGTCACCGGTCTGGCCATGACCGGCACGGCCGCCTCGGAGGTCACCTACCGGGATCACGTGCGCCCCTTGTGGGAGAACCGTTGTGCCAGCTGTCATGGTGCCGAATCGCCTTACCTGGGCGATTTCGAGGAGGATGAGGCGCGCTACGAGGCCGAACTCAAGGGGCCGCGCATGGACACCTATGCCGACCTGATCTTCTTCGTGGCATGGCCCGACACGGGTGCGCTGATGCGCCGCCTGGACGACGGCTCCAATACCGCCGACGGGATGCCGGGCAACATGTACGAGCATCTGGGTGAAACCGAAGCGGAACGCGAGAGGAACCTGGCCATCTTCAAGGCATGGGTGGGGGAGGAGGCCTGGACCATGAAACGCCCCCGTGACATCACCCGGGAGGAGCTGGAGCGATTCCGGCTGGCCTACTGATACACAGCGCGCGGGGAATGGATTACCCCCGAGGTCCGACCGGTTGTCTGACGGGCTTACCCGCCTCCATGAGGCGGGTTCTTTTATCCCCGCTGCCCGGAAGGCGTAAACACATAACCCACGCCCCAGACCGTGCGAATATAGCGCGGCGAGGCGGGGTCTTCCTCGATCTTGCGCCGCAGGCGGGTCACGCGCACATCGACACTGCGGTCGAAAGGGGAACGTTCGTACCCCTTGAGCAGGTCCAGGAGTTTGTCGCGACTCAGAACGCTGTTGGCGTGTTCGGCGAATACACGCAGCAGTGCGAGATCCCCCGCCGTAAGGGCGACCTCCTCCCCGTCCCGCGTGAGCATGTAGCCGTCGAGATCGAGGCGAAACGGGCCGAAAGCCACGATACGCCGATTGTCCTCCGCCGCGATCTCCTGCCGGACCCTGCGCCGCAGCACCGCCCGGATGCGCGCCAGCAGTTCACGCGGGTTGAAGGGCTTGGGCAGGTAGTCGTCCGCGCCCACCTCCAGGCCGACGATGCGATCGACCTCCTCGCCCCGCGCCGAGAGCATGATCACCGGCCAGTCGTGCCGCGTGCGCAGGCGCCGCGCGATCGTCAGGCCGTCCTCACCCGGGAGCATCAGGTCGAGGATGATCAGGTCGGGCGTGTTCGCGAGCAGATACTCGTCCATGGCGCGACCGTCAGGAACCGCCGCCGCCTGGTAGCCATCCTCCTGGAGATAGCGCTGCAACAGGTCCCGAAGCCCCTGATCGTCATCGACGATGAGTATGGTCTCGCTGGCGTTCATCCCTGCAACATTACCAGCAGAGCGCACACCCTGCATCACTCGGGGGCTACGTCGGTTGGCCGCCGCCCCGACTTGCCCGTCGAGGGCCTTGCCCGTACCCTTGGATGGCCGACAGGCCTCCGGGTAACGTGAACACCCGGACCGCCACCTTCCAACCCATCATTCAGGATCCACGCGCGATGAATTTCGAACTGGCCCGGTTCAACATGGTCGAACAGCAGATCCGCCCCTGGGATGTGCTGGATCAGGCGGTGCTCGACGTGATCGGGCAGACCCCGCGCGACCTGTTCGTGCCGGAGGCTCACCGCAATCTGGCCTACGCGGACCTGGAGATCCCCCTGGGACACGGCGAGTTCATGATGCCGCCCAGGGTGGAGGGACGGATGATCCAGACCCTGGAGATCTCGCCGGCGGATGTCTGCCTGGAGGTGGGCACCGGCTCCGGTTACGTGACCTGCTGCATGGCGAAGCTGGGGGCGCACGTGGACAGCGTGGAGATTCGCAATGACTTCTTGCGCGCCGCCCTGAAACGCCTGGAGCAGGCGGGCGTGCTGAACGCCACGCTGCAGCAGGGGGACGCCGCCAACGGCTGGACCGCGCAGCGCGAACATTACGACGTGATCGCCGTCACGGGCTCACTGCCCGAGTACCGGTCCTGCTTCGAACAGCAACTGAACACGGGCGGTCGGCTGTTCGTGGTGGTGGGCGATGCGCCGGTCATGGAAGCGCTGAGGGTCACGCGCCTGGGCCCGGACGAGTTCGTCCGCGAGAAACTGTTCGAGACCTGCCTGAAGCCGCTGTGCGGTACCGAACGAAAGCCGACATTCACGTTCTGAGGGCAACGCACGAGGCGTTGGCACGATAAGGGCCCATGCGCCAGTTCACCCCGCGACAACTTGAAGCGCACCTGCGCGAGAGCACGACGCCACCCCTGCTGCTGGACGTGCGCGAACCCTGGGAATTCGAGATCGCGCACATCGAGGGTTCCACGCTGGTGCCGTTGGGCCAGGTGCCGCAGATGGTCAATCGCGCTGACCCGGACCAGGAAGTCGTGGTCATATGCCATCACGGCATACGCAGCCACAACGCGGGCCGGTTCCTGGAACACCACGGGTTCACCCGGGTCATCAATCTGGCCGGGGGCATCGACGCCTGGGCACGGGAAGTGGATCGGTCACTTCCACTCTACTGATGAGGGCCTGTACCCGGTACGCAACCCACGAGATCTGGTGGCAGGCGCGGGTCACCGGCCGCGTTTGGAAACACGGATTGGCGATTAAACATTAGGTACTGCTAATATAAAACCACTTGAGACCGGGGCCATCCGACCCCTTTCCGCAGGAGATTGTCATGACTGCCCGCTTGCGCACGATCCTCTTCGCCCTGGTTCTGCTCCCGGCAGGGATGCTCCCGGTCGCCCAGAGTGCCGACCTGTGGTCGGTCTACCAGGTGGCGCTGGATCACGATGCGGAGCTGCGCGCCGCCGAGGCGGACTACCGGGCTGCGCTTGAGGCACGGCCCCAGGCCCGCTCGGTGCTGCTCCCCCAGGTCGAGGCCGGCGCCTCCCAGGCGCGCACCAGGACGGAACCCTCCGGCATGCCCAGCAGCAGCTTCGACACCACCACCTTCGACGTGACCCTCAATCAGTCCATCTATGATCATCGCAATTACGTGGCACTGCGGCAGGCGGATCTGGGCATCGCCCAGGCCACGGCCTTCCGGGACAATGCCCGCCAGGGACTGATCCTGCGGGTCTCCGAGGCCTACTTCGACCTGCTGGCCGCCCAGGACAACCTCACCTTCGCCGAGGCCGAGAAGGAAGCCATCGGCCGGCAGCTGGAGCAGGCCGAGCGCCGTTTCGAGGTGGGTCTGATCGCCATTACGGATGTGAAGGAATCCCAGGCCCAGTTCGACATCGCGGTGGCCCAGGAGATCGCCGCCATGAACCAGCTGGACGTGGCCCGCGAGCAGCTGGCCGTGGTGACCGGGCAGCACTACGAGGTGCTGTCCGGCCTGAGGGATGACACCCCGTTGGCCACCCCCGAGCCGGACGATATCAACCAGTGGGTCGCCACCGCCGTGGACAGCAACCTCGAGCTCACCGCCCGGCGCTTTGCCACCGAGTTCGCCGCCGAGGAGATCCAGCGTCAGCGGGCGGGCCACTACCCCACCGTGGGTCTTCAGGCGAGCTACTCGGACGTCGACAACCACGGTGCGCCCACCGGTCTCGGCACCACCCAGTTCCTGGATCGACGCGACGCCCGGATCGCGCTGCAACTGCGCGTCCCGCTGTACACCGGAGGCCGCACCACCTCACTGACCCGGGAATCGCGGGAACGCTTCGACAGCGCCCGCGAGACACTGGATCTCACCCAGCGCCGCACGGTGCAGCAGACCCGCAGCGCCTACCTGTCGGTGGTGTCCGGCGCATCCC